>NZ_VPCD01000021.1:0-73530 GCF_013418345.1 Acinetobacter sp. YH12144
TGTTCCATTTTAGAGATTTGTTTAAGATAAGATATAACTCATTGAGATGTGTCATAGTATTCGTCGTTAGAAAACAATTATTGTGACATTATTTCAATGAGTTATCTATTTTTGTCGTGTACAGAGAATTTTTATACATTTTAACTGATGTTATGCAGTAAAATCAGAAGCGCAATTTGATTCAAATAAAAGAACGATACGCGGTAAAGTCATCCGCAAGTGTTTGAGACAGGACGACTTCTAATCACAAATGTTTTTGCGATACTTTGAATAATTTGACGCTAGTGAACGAGTTTTGCGGATGACAATGGTTTTGGGTACTTTTGCCGAAACAAAAGTACCTCCAGCCGAAGGCTGATCCCTTTATTCAAACTCTGGATGTAAGATTCCATCGAATAGACTTAAAAAGCATATTAAAAATGCGAAATTACTTTTACGGGCGTAACATCAGAGCTTAAATCAATAGCTTATTCAACAGGCCAAGTCCGCTGTTGATACGCGCTGTCCCAGAACATCCATTCTAATTTTGCGCCGTTCGTGTAGGCGGCATGCATTTTTTCACGTGTATCTGCATCACAGCGGGCGGCCACTCGATCAATGGTTTGAATCACGTTTTGCACAGCAGTATTGAAGTCTTCACCTGAGTAGGTGTCGATCCATGCTTGGTAAGGGTTATTAGGCACAGATTGGCTGACAATGGCTTTGCCGACTTCAGCATAGATCCAAAAGCAAGGCAGGAGTGAGGCAAGGACCACAGGGTAACTTTCTGACCATGCTGTCGCTGTTAGAAACGAAGTGTAATGATGGCAGGCAAGGGTCAGTGGAGTATTTTCAAACTGTTCTTTGCTGATGTTGAAACCTTGCATAAAGTCATTGTGCAGACTACGTTCCACCACGATGGCAATTTTTGCCGCTTCAGAAAACTGAATCACATCGTCGGCATCAAACGCCTTGGCTGCACACACTGCAAGCGCACGACCATAGGCCAATAAATAATGGGCATCCTGAATGACATAGTGGCAAAAGGCATCGCGGCTTAAGCTGCCCTGAGCCAATTCCTGATTAAACGGTAGATGGAGAATCTGCTGATATAACGCGGTATTACGTTGCCAAACTTCTTCAGAAAAACGCATTGAACATTCCTGTCGTTAAAAATGAAAGACGGGTCTACACCATGATGCGATGTAATTGAGAGCCTCCATCTTAGAGTGTTTATTCAAAATGTAACGAATAATTTTTGGTTTCAATCCTGAAAAGCGGCATAATTGCGCCATAAACTTAGCTTCAAACTGGGTATTCCCTCATTTTGAAATCTTATTGAATGAATAGGTCGATCTATCATGATGAAACATTTTGGTTTCTCAATCGTCTTTACGATCGTGTGTCTTGCCATTTCTGCATATTGGGGTCTGAATCATGGCCCAAATGCAGGTGTGCAAGCCATGCTGACAGCACTGACCATTACTGTAATTTTGGCAGTGATGGAAGTATCATTGTCATTTGATAACGCTGTAGTGAATGCATCGGTACTCCGTGGTTGGGATCATTTCTGGAAAATGATTTTCTTAACTGTCGGGATCGTGATTGCTGTATTCGGTATGCGTTTGATTTTCCCAATCGTCATTGTTGCTGTAACGGCTGACATGGGCGCTATGGAAGTGGTGCAATTGGCATTGAATAATCCAATTGAATACTCTGCAAAATTGATGGCACATCATGCAGAAATTGCGGCCTTTGGTGGTGCTTTCTTATTGTTGGTGTTCCTGAACTTCTTCTTAGATGAAGGGAAAGATACCCATTGGTTCCGTTGGCTAGAGCGCCGTTTAGCTAATCTTGCAAACGTTCCTGCGATGTCCGTGTTTATTGCCCTAATTGCGTTATTGGTAATGGCAGCAAACGTGGCCGAAGCCTCTCGTCTAGCGGTAGTGATGGCGGGTATCTGGGGGATCGTGGTGTATATCGGTGTCCAAGTACTGAGTCATTTATTGGGTGGTGAACCTGAAGTTGATGAAAACGGTAATGCGGTTGGACATGACGCAAATGGCGTACCGACGGGCGTGATCAAAGCAGGTTTTGGTGGTTTCCTTTACCTTGAAGTACTCGATGCCTCATTCAGTTTTGATGGTGTGATTGGTGCATTTGCGATTACCTCTGATGTCGTAATCATTATGCTCGGTCTTGCTATTGGTGCTATGTTCGTGCGTTCAATGACCATTTACTTAGTGGATAAAGGCACCTTAGATGCTTATATCTTCCTTGAACATGGTGCGCATTATGCGATTGGTGCTTTGGCCTTCATTATGTTGGCGAGTGGCACAGGTCTTCATGTCCCTGAAGTGGTAACGGGTCTAATTGGTGTGGCATTTATTGTTTGGGCTGTGATTGCCTCAATTCAATATAAAAAGCGTCAAGAAAATTTAGGCTAATTTAAATTTGCCTAAAATCTCCCAAAAAGCGCAGCGTCAGCTGCGCTTTTTATTTGTCCAATCATCAGGATATTTAAAATCAATAAAAATCCTGCTTCGCTTTAAGCTGAATGTCCTATAATCCCATTCCAAGATTAATGAATTTTTAACCAGCTATGATGAATGCTCTTGAACGACGCTCAACTTTTGCTTTGAGTAGTATTTTCGCCTTACGTATGCTGGGGCTGTTCATGATTATTCCTGTTTTCTCTGTGGCAGGTCAGCAATATGCAGGGGCAACACCGGCACTCATTGGTTTAGCGGTGGGTGTCTATGGCTTGACCCAAGCGATTTTACAGATTCCGTTTAGTTTGATTGCAGACCGTTATAGCCGTAAACCGTTGGTGGTGATCGGGCTGCTGTTGTTTGCTTTAGGCGGTGCAATTGCGGCGATGTCCGATAGCATCTACGGCGTAATTATCGGGCGTGCGATTGCCGGTGGTGGTGCTGTATCTGCCGTAGTGATGGCTTTGTTAGCCGATGTCACACGTGAAGAACAGCGTACTAAAGCCATGGCCATGATGGGGATGAGTATCGGTTTGTCCTTTGTGGTCGCGTTCAGCCTTGGGCCTTGGCTCACAGGTTTAGTCGGCATCTCGGGTTTATTTTGGGTGACCACCATCATGGGACTTGCCGCGATTGCGATGTTGCTATTGGTACCGAAAGTAACGCGTCATCATAAAAATTTTCAACAAGGTTATCTGACGCAGTTAAAGCAAGTACTGAAAATGCCTGATCTAAATCGTTTACATGTTTCAGTCTTTTCATTGCATTTACTGCTCACCGCGATGTTTATTTATGTACCGTCTCAGTTGATTGACTTTGCCAATATTCCATTACATTCACATGGTTTGGTGTATTTGCCGCTTTTGGTCGTGAGCCTGTTTTTTGCCTTTCCAAGTATTATTTTGGCGGAAAAATATCGCAAAATGCGCGGCATTTTCTTGACCGCCATTGGTGGCATTATTTTAGGATTGGGCATCTTAATTTTTGGTTTCGAATCAAAATATATTCTGCTTACTGGCTTAGGATTATTCTTTATCGCATTTAATGTGATGGAGGCATTATTACCGTCATGGTTATCGAAAGCAGCTCCAATTCAATCCAAAGCGACTGCCATGGGGGTGAACGCCAGCAGTCAGTTTCTGGGGGCATTTTTTGGTGGTATGATTGGCGGGCAACTTCTGTTGCTAAATGATACGGCAATGGGATGGGGCATCCTGACAGGGCTAGCCATTTTATGGTTGATCATTAGTTTTGGGTTGGCTCAGCCGCGTTATTTATCGTCTATGGTTTTCAGTTTGCCTGAAGATAAAGAAACGGATGAATGGACTTCTCAGCTTTTAGCAATTCGTGGTATTGAAGAAGTTGTGGTGATGTCTGACCAGCAAGTGGCTTATGTAAAAGTGGATAAGCAGCAGATGGATGAATCTGCGCGACAACATTTAACGCACTTGTTAGGGAAAGAGGTAGCCATTTAAGCATAACTCTTATAAAGTAAATAATAGAAACAAATAGGAAGAATACGTCTGATGCGTGGTGTAAATAAGGTCATTTTAGTTGGTACTTTGGGTCGTGACCCTGAAACAAAAACTTTCCCAAATGGTGGTTCTCTCACTCAGTTTTCAATTGCAACGAGTGATTCATGGACAGATAAAAATACAGGTGAACGTAAAGAGCAAACAGAATGGCACCGTATTGTGTTACATAACCGCTTAGGTGAAATTGCACAGCAATATTTGCGCAAAGGTTCTAAAGTTTATATTGAAGGTTCATTACGTACTCGTCAGTGGACAGATCAAGGCGGTCAAGAGCGTTACACGACTGAAATTCGTGGTGAACAAATGCAAATGCTTGACAATAATCGCCAACAAGGCGAACAAGGTCAAGGCGGTGATTTTGGTCAGCCTCGTTTTAATAATCAACAAGGTGGTTATAACAATAACCAAAACCAAGGTGGCTACGGTAATAGCTCAAACCAAGGCGGTTATGGCAATAACCAACCGGCTCAAGGCAATAGCTATGGCAATAACAACCCAGGTGGTTTTGCGCCAAAACAACAGCCTGCACCGACACCGGCTCCTGCAGCAGCAGATTTAGATGACGACTTACCGTTCTAATGAACCTTAAACACAGCGTTTAAAACGGTAGATCATCATCAAAAAAAGCCCTCAATCTTGAGGGTTTTTTTTCGCAGGTCTCATCTTGAAAGATCAGTTTCATTTTGAAATTGAGTCGATGACTTATTTTTTTGCAGAAACCCACATGGTAATCACGGCTTTAAAAACTGCTTCATTACGTGTGTTGTTCACCACGACATTCACCAAATAATCACTCCCTGCATTCCACGTAAAATTAACATCGACAGGCGTGGCAATGGCTGTTAAATCTGTATCGGCTTTTTTCAAATATTCCACAGTCATGCCTTTGGGAATCCAACGATGGCTGCTCGGAACGGTCACATCGGTCATGGTTCCGCCAGCCAATTCAGCCATATTACACATGGCAATCGCGTGGACAGTGCCAATATGATTCAGCACGCTGCGCTGTTTTTTTATATGTAGTTCACAGTATTGGGGCTTTAATTCATCAAAAACAGGCGAAATACTGCTGAAATACGGTGCTTTCAAACACAGCAATTTTGAAAAAGTCCATTTCCCTGCGGGTTTGTTTTGGAAGGTCTTCCATAATTTTAATGCTTGGCTCATGCTTAATTATCCGTCATTATTCAGAATATAATTCTAATACAGAATATTGTTCTGTTAATGGCGTAAATGACGTCACAGCTATTAAAAAAAGCCAACATTGTTTTAAAATGACCCGATCAAAGGGAAGGTATCGATGTCGTCAAATCAAGCATTATTGCAACGAATTTACAGTGGTCGCCGAGCGGAACTTAAACGGCAGATCTTAGGAGAAGCCCTTGCATGTTTTTTAGAGCAAGGGATTGAAACGACGACGATTGAACATGTACGAGACCGTGCAGAGACCAGTGTTGGTGCGATTTACCATCATTTTAAAAATAAAGATGGTTTAGTAGCAGCATTGTATTTTGCGGCATTGCAAGATCAATTTGCAAAAAGGGCAGACGCCTTGACACAGGCTCAATCGCTGCAGCAAGGCATTCAAGCCATTTTGTGCTCGTATATCGACTGGGTCGAAGCGTATCCAGATTTTGCAGGATTCTTGTATGCGGCAGGGTTTAGTATGCGTAAGGAAGCGCTACAAGCCGAGTTAAAACAACATAATCTACAACGCAATAGCGCACTGCTGGACTGGTTGACCGCACAACCCGATTGGCATTTGATCGAGCATTTACCCAAAGAATTAATGATGTCTTTGGTCTTGGGGGCAACGGAAAATTATTGTCGGGCATGGTTGTCGCATAAAGTAAAAACGCCACCATCACACTATAAACAACAGTTTATACAGGCTGCTTGGCAGACCCTCTGTATGGATATGAAAGCTTACTCTCATTGAACTTGATTGCTTTGCACGATGGAAAGGCAAAGATTGATTTAAATAACAAATCTAAAAATTCGATAGTTTTTATAAAAAAGTTCGGTTTTACCTATGGTTTGATATTTCGTATTCTAGCTTCAACAGATAAGCAATCCCTGAAATGAGTTAGAGGAATATCAAATGAGTTTAATTAATACTGAAGTAAAACCATTTAACGCTACCGCTTACCAAGACGGTCAATTTATTGAAGTTTCAGAAAAAGACTTCTACGGTAAATGGTCTGTGGTGTTCTTCTATCCTGCTGACTTTACGTTTGTATGTCCAACAGAATTAGGCGATCTTGCTGATCACTATGCTGAATTCAAAAAAATGGGTGTAGAAATTTATTCAGTATCTACTGATACACACTTCACGCATAAAGCTTGGCACGATTCTTCTGAAGAAATTAAGAAAATCGAATACCCAATGGTTGGCGATCCAACTTGGACACTTGCGAAAAACTTTGATGTTTTAATTGAAGCGGATGGTCTTGCTGACCGTGGTACTTTCGTGATCGACCCTGAAGGTAAAATCCAAATCGTTGAAATCAACGCAGGTGGTATCGGCCGTGATGCTTCTGAATTGATGCGTAAAGTAAAAGCTGCTCAATATGTACATGCACACCCAGGTGAAGTATGTCCTGCAAAATGGAAAGAAGGTGAAGCGACGCTTGCACCATCGATCGACCTAGTGGGTAAAATCTAATTTAGTGATCCAACCGTAGATTTAAAAAAGCCAGAACTCAGTTCTGGCTTTTTTTTGTGGTCTAGAACATTAAACTAAATAGCCATCATGCTCCGGAGCATAGTCACGAATTCCAGCGACTAAATAGTCAATTAATCTTTCCATGACTAGGCGCTGACCTTTTCGCGAAGCATATACCAATTGTACCGTACCGACATTTGAGCACCATTCGGGGAAGAGGTGAATTAAACGACCTGCCTCAATATCTGCTTGTACCGTTAAATACGGTAAGTCTGCGATGCCTAAACCATCGAGTACCGCATAATAAGCACCGGCTAAGTCATTGCTTTTAATCCGAGGTTGTAAGGCAATTTCAATCTGCTCTTGCTGTCCCGTATGATGCAAATGCCATTGATAGCGGTTTTTCTGTGTACCCAAAACGATACTCGGAAATTCTGTCAATTCGAAAATATGCTTTAACTCGCGTCCTTGTAAAAGTTCAGGACTAATCACTAAGCAATGCACGGTTTTAATCACGTCACGTACAATAATGCTCGAGTCTTCATTTTTACTAAAATTGGTACGAATCGCTAAATCAATGTCGTCATGCAAGACATCTACACGGCGGCTAGACAGCTCAAGTTCGACCTGAACTTTGGGATGATCTTTTAAAAATTGATTTAACAAGGGGCGAATTTGATGTTCCATCATGACCGGTGGACAACTAATTTTAACCAAGCCTTCAAGTTCACTTTTTTGCTTCAGGAGTACCTGATGCGCACATTCGACTTGTTCGATCACTTTTATGCATTCTTCATACAATTCTTGGCCTAATGTCGTGACCTTAAAGTGTCGGGTAGAACGCTGAATAAGGGTGACATTATATTTGGCTTCGAGATCTAAAATGCGTCGGCTTAATTTTGATTTTGTAATATTCGATGCTTCACTTGCAGCGCTAAAACCGCCATGTTTCACCACCAAGTAAAAGTAGTAATAGTCATCAAATGAATGCATGGATCACCTTATGCAGTGAAAATTATTTCAATTCAAATCATCATACGTCAATTTATACATCAGGTATAAAAAAAGCGGCTCGAAGCCGCTTTTTACTACTGAAGGATTATTTCTTTTCAGTATTTTGCGTATAGCTGTTGATTAGGTTGCGGTAGTCCGGTATATGGTTGCCGAAAAGCGCACCTAAACCTTCAATATCATTACGCCAGTCGCGGTGTAATTCACACGCGGTACCAAACCACGTCATAAGCTGCGCACCCGCTTGCGTCATACGTTGCCAAGCTGAGTCACGGGTTAAATGGTTGAATGTACCTGAAGCATCGGTCACCACAAAGACGCCAAAGTCTTCTTCTAAAGCAGACAAGGTTGGAAATGCAACACAAACCTCAGTCACTACACCGGCAATAATCAATTGCTTTTTGCCTGTTGCTTTGACGGCTTTCACAAAGTCTTCATTGTCCCAAGCATTAATTTGACCTGGGCGTGCAATATAAGGTGCGTCAGGGAACATCTCTTTTAGTTCTGGAACCAATGGACCGTTTGGACCTTGTTCAAAACTGGTGGTGAGAATCGTTGGAAGATTAAAATATTTTGCGGCTGCAGCCAGTGCGAGCACATTATTTTTAAATTTATCTGGATCAATGTCGCGAACCAATGAAAGTAGACCTGTTTGATGGTCAACTAAAAGTACCGCGGCATTATCTTTGTCTAAACGAACGTAAGGTTTGCCCCATTTTATTGTCCTCTTTCCTGTTTGCAAGTACGCAGGATCAGATGAAATCTGCGTGTTAACTAGATTTAGAATAGTTGTAAAAATGAGACAATGAAATGGGTTTAAATGAGAAGCTCAATCATAAAATTGGGATAATTCATCGTTATATATGACTTAAAGCTTAGAATTTCTGAATTAATGCTTGGTTTTGAGTGAGGTGCAGATTGTATGTCTGAGTATTGTTCTAAATTTGAGATATAGAATGCTATCTGGATGATGGCCATCAAGTATTTCAAAGCTTAAAATAAGCGCTATGTTCATCCTATCGTATGAATATAGGAGCTAAGAAATGAAAAAAGTAATTGGTGTTTATCGTAATCAGCAAATGCACTGGGTGGGCGATGGTTTTCCAGTCAAAAGCTTATTTTCCTATGATCGTCTAGGTCAGGCGATTAGCCCATTTTTGCTTTTGGATTATGCGGCACCTTATCAGTTCGATCCCACCACTGCACGGCATGGTGTAGGTTCACATCCACATCGTGGTTTTGAAACGGTGACTATCGCCTACAGCGGTGAAGTGACTCATAAGGACTCAAGTGGTGGTGGCGGCACAATTCAAACAGGCGATGTGCAATGGATGACCGCAGGGTCGGGTCTGGTGCATGAAGAATTTCATTCGCCTGAATTTGCTCAAGCAGGTGGTCTTTTTGAGATGGTTCAATTGTGGGTGAATTTACCGGCAAAAGACAAAATGACTCAGCCTTGTTACCAAGCGATCACACGCCAAGATATTCCTCGCATAGACATGGATGAAGGTGCAGGGCATATTCGGGTGATTGCCGGTGAAATGGGTGGTCACCTTGGGCCTGCACAAACCTTTAGTCCAGTGAATGTCTGGGATGGTGAATTGAAAGCTCAATATGAAACCACCTTACATGTACCTGAAGGGCATAACACCATTTTGGTGGTCTTGAAGGGTGAGGTTGTGGTGAATGAAAGCCATAAAGTGCAAGACAGTTCGATGGTCATGTTTGCCAAAGATGATATCGCCATTCAGCTACAAGCGTTGCAGGACACACAATTTCTGTTACTTAGCGGTGAGCCACTAAATGAGCCGATTCAAGGTTATGGCCCATTTGTGATGAATAGCAAAGCTGAAATCATTCAAGCCTTTGATGATTTCAATAACGGAAAATTTGGTGAAATTGCAGTGGCGCATGAAGCTTAAGTGAAAATCATGCCGTTGAAATAGCCGAAAAAAAAGCCTCTGAACAGTCAGAGGCTTTTTTATTGAGCGCTGTAGTATTTATTGTTGTCATGATTTAAATATCATTTTACTTTTTATAAATTGTGATGAATTTATCACTTTCTTATGTGGCGCATCTTAGCGGTACTTGGCTTTAAAGTAAACCGAAAGTTATAAAAATGGTTAATTTAATTGTTTGGTTTTATAGGGTAATTAAAATTTTAAAGAAAAATATGTTTAAAAAACAAAGCTTAAATTGTGTGCTTTCTGACTGTAAATATTTGTAAATTTAACTTAAAAACGGCTGTACTGAAATCCATACAAAAAGTGCGAATCTGGTATTTTTTAATAGCTATTTTTAACTTCTGATCAGTCATACTTTTAAACTGTGTTTTATAGATGGAAAAGAAAATTGGAAATTGCAGTCATCGGTAGTGGCATGGCTGGGCTGGCTACCGCAAGAATTCTTAAAGACGCAGGGCATAACATTACAATTTTCGAAGCTCTGCCTGGTCGTGGTATGGATAGCCACAGCACTGAGTTTGAAGGCGGCTTGATCGATGCCCCTTTGCGTGTGATGAATCCACACCTCTGGAAAAATACCTTAAGTTTGGCGACCCATTTAGGGATTAAAACCTTCCCCGTCCGTACCTATATGGCATGCAGTTGGCTATTTGAAGATCGTACAGAAACGTGGTTGACCACCAGTCGTAGCCGTATTGGTAATTTCCCAATTATTAATAACCGGAAAGGCTTACAACAATATGGCTGGCGTTTAGTCAAAGGAATGTTGCAACTCAAAGCCGCGATCACTCGATTTTTTAAATCAAAAAATCAGGACATCATGCTTGCCGAGTTCATTAATAAAAATGAAATTGAAGAAGTATTTTGGCATGGTGCGGTCATGCCAGTGTTGTATACCATTTGCACCTGTAACCCGAAAACGATTGGCGAATGGCCTGCTAAACCGCTGTTGATTTTCTTGCGTCAATTGACCAATGGCGATGCCTTGCTGCGTATCCAAGGTGGTACACCTGCGTTGGTTGATAAACTGATTGAAGGTTTAAATATTCAAAGTGGTACGGCAATTACCAAAGTGCACGAGCAAGACGATAAAGTCTTGGTGGAAACTGAGGCCGGAACACATCATCTATTCGATCGTGTTGTAGTCGCGACACCAACCACCAAAACGGAAGAATTTTTAGATTCAACCCAGTTTGCTGACGATATTGAGCTTTTAAAGAAATTTAAATTTGAGCAAGGTCAGTTGGTGATTCACACTGATCAAACCGTGATGCCACCGAAGCGTAAAGATTGGTCTGTACTAAGTTATATGATGGACCGTAAATTTACCCGTCAGCAATTTACCGTATGGCTCAACTCCATTGAGCCGAGCTTGGTGGGTAAAACCCCTGTGTTCCAAACCTGGCAGCCAGTGACACCGATTGATCCTAAAAAAGTGATCTCTTCGGTCAGTTTGACACGTGCAGTGGTGGATTCACATACCGTGGCGCTGAATAAAGAGTTACAGCAACGACATTTATCCCCTGAACGTAAAGTCTTCTTCTGTGGTTCATGGTCTTGTGACGGTCTGCCGATTTTAGAGTCTGCGGTAACGTCTGCTATGCATATTGCAGAAATTTTTGGTGCACCATTGCCGTTTGTGGGTTTAAAACCTAAAGTGGAGGTTGCCCCTCAACTCGGTTACTAACATGAAATGGCTTCAAGCAATTCGTCAGTACGTCCCTAGCCATAAATATGCGATTAACAGTCGATTACTCGGAGATGATGCGGAGCTTGCTTGGAGCAATTTGGGCTATTGGGATGATGCAAAATCATCCTATCCTGCAGCCTGTCAAAAACTCGCTTTATATCTTGCCGAATCCATTCAATTAAAATCTACAGATCGTGTTTTAGACCTTGGTTGTGGGCAGGGCGCGAGCTTGGTTTTTTGGATGGAACATTTTCAAATTCAAAACTTATCCGCAGTCGAATTGCAAACCGAATGTGTGGAAAAAATCCAAAAAAATTTAAATTCAAAAATCAAAATACAACAAGATTCATTTTTGAATTTAAAAAATATTTATCCACAAAACGCTATGGATGCAGTGCTGTGTATTGATGCTGCGTATCATAGTGATTTGAATTTATTGCTTTTATCAGTTGTTAATGTTTTGAATTCAAAAGGACGCTTTGCTTTTCACTATTTAATGTTGTCCGATACGTTTTTGAATTTAAATTCATTACGGCGACTGCAATATCAAAGTCTGTTGAAAGCAGCAGATGTGAATTTGAAAAATTTAAATTCAAAGCAAAATTTACAACACCAAGTGCAACAGGCAGGTTTCGAAAATATCCAGATTGAAGATATCAGCGAATTCGTATTTCAGGGTTTTGCCGATTATATTCAAGAACAAAAAAGTCAGACGAGCCTGAGTCATGTGGATCAATTCAAAATCAAGATGACGGCAAAATTGTGCGAAAAGTTGTATCGAGACGGGCTGATTCGTTATGTGCAGATTAGCGCGAGGAAGCCATAAAAGAGTGGCTCTAAAAACATCAAAGCCTCACTAAAAAGTGAGGCTAAGAAATGGTGCCGGCACACGGATTCGAACTGTGGACCTACTGATTACAAGTCAGTTGCTCTACCAACTGAGCTATGCCGGCGTTGTGGAATGCATTCTACAGATTTTTTGAAGTGGTGCAAGTTAAAAAAACAGCAAATCGAATGTAATTTATACGTTTGATTTATTCAGCATTCAACCGATGTTTGGCTCTAAAAACCAGAAAAATAAAATTAGGCAATGTTTCGCCCACAAGATGTGGGCGAAAAAATAGGATGGATGAACGTTGAGTGCTATTTCATTCTTAAAATTTGGTCTAGATCCTGTGCGCATTCCTCAAGTGTATATGCCATCTCCAGTTGCATTTGGGGGCGGAGTTCATTGGCGAGCTTTCGCCATTCGTCAATCAGACGCTGTGCTTTTTGAATTTTATGTTTATTGATGTCTTTGGCAAGGGTTGGGGTATAGCCACCACGTTTGGCATTCTTGATCTGCTTAACATAATTCTGGCTGTTATTCATGTTCTCTCCCGAATAGCAGTGATATATGAAAGGTGTTTTTTAAGTTTTTCGTTGATCAAGTTAAAAGTACCGCAATCGCGTTTCAGTTCTATGATGTTTAAATTAATGAATAATTTTTTGAATAGCACCTATATTGAGAGGATGATTTATTTTTAGCATAGGCTTAAGTAATTGTCTTTAGAATATAAAATTTGTATTTGTAAATAAACGTGTCTTTCTTGCTGCCAATAAAAAATCCATAAGTCATGCATTAGGAAAAAAACGTGTGATTGAAATCCATCAATCAGGACTCAAATACTGTGAAGTTATTGAGCTAAACAAATAGAAGATCAATTAGGGGGATATTTAATATTGAGAACAATAAAATTAAAAAAGGCCTAAATTTTATCAATTTAGACCTTCATTCTGCTTGGCATTGCAGTTTATTCTGGCGGTGAAAGAGGGATTCGAACCCTCGAAACGCTATAAACGTTTACACACTTTCCAGGCGTGCTCCTTCAGCCACTCGGACACTTCACCTTTTGCGCGGTGGATAATAGCGAAAAAAATATATTCTGCCAAGAGAAACAATTGAATTAGACAAAAACATCTTGAGCGGTGCTATGATTCGCAAAAATCCTGTCTAAATTGAAGACAATTATATGCAAAGTACTGCACAAAAAGCCGCATTGCCTGCCATCACCTTGGCAGCTTTGGGCGTAGTATTCGGAGACATTGGGACGAGCCCGTTATATGCGCTGCGCCAATGTTTCCTCACAGCACATTTGGCGATTAGCGAAGCGTCTGTGCTGGGTATTCTGTCCCTGATTTTCTGGTGCATCATGCTGACGATTAGTTTTAAATACGTCAGCATCATCATGCGCGCAGATAACAATGGCGAGGGCGGTATTATGTCGCTGTTGGCCTTGAATCTACGAACCACACGAATTGCCGAAAACAAAAAAATCTACCTGATCGCTCTTGGTTTTATTGGGGCATCTTTGTTCTTTGGTGATGGGATCATTACCCCCGCAATCTCTGTGTTATCCGCGATTGAAGGTTTAAGTATTGCGACGCCGATGTTTAACCAATGGCTGCAACCCTTATCGATTGGTATTTTGGCGGGGCTATTTTTAGTGCAACGCCATGGCACAGGCACGATGGGTAAATTCTTTGGTCCCTTGACGCTCATGTGGTTTTTATCCATTGGTGGTTTTGGACTATGGAGTATTTCGCAAACACCATTTGTGTTGACCATGATCAGTCCGCATTGGGCTTTCAATTTTGTGGTACAGCAGCCCTATGTTGCATTCTTGACCATGGGTGCGGTCATCTTGACGATGACAGGTGGTGAGGCAATCTATGCCGATATGGGGCATTTTGGCCGACTCCCAATCCGCTTGGCATGGTTTATTGTGGTCATGCCGTGCTTGCTGTTGAACTATGCAGGCCAAGGTGCCTTGCTACTGCGTAATCCTGAAGCTTTAGCCAATCCATTTTATATGCTGATCCCTGAATGGGCATTGTATCCAATGATTGCTTTGGCGACAGCGGCCGCGGTGATTGCCTCTCAAGCGGTGATCACAGGGGTATTCTCTATGGTCAATCAGGCGATTCAATTGCGTTATTTGCCGCGTTTGACAGTGAAACATACCTCTGAAGTTGAACGTGGTCAGATTTATTTGCCATTTATTAACTGGGCATTGTTTATCTCGGTGCTGATCTTGATCTTGCTGTTTGAAAACAGTGCGAACTTGGCCAGTGCGTACGGCGTAGCTGTGACCATGACCATGCTCTGCGGTACGATTTTGATCTCAGTTTTGGCTTATGGTTTATGGCGTTGGCCGGTTTGGAAAGTGGCAATATTTGCAGTGCCATTTTTATTGATTGATTTGATCTTTGTTGCATCGACATCATTAAAAATTGCAGCGGGCGGTTGGGTTCCAATCCTGATTGGTGCGGTATTGTTTACGATTTTAATGACGTGGAAAGATGGACGGGCATTGGTGCTCAATCGGCTCGGTAAAGATGCTTTGCCTATTGACCTGTTTATTCGCAGTGTCAGCATGGGTAGTGAAACCAAGTTTGTTCCAGGTGATGCCGTATTCTTGACAGGAACGCCTGAGATCGTGCCTCATGCCATGTTGCATAATATTAAGCACAACAAAGTTCTGCATGAACGCAATATTATGGTTACGGTCAACACCCGAGATGTGCCATTTGTACCCGAAAATGAGCGGGTGATCACGGAAAAACTAGATGATCGATTCTATCGAATCACGATGTTTTATGGGTTTAAAGATCAGCCGAATATTCCTGCCGCTTTGGAGCATGCGTATCGTGAATTGGGCTTTGAATTTGATCTAATGCAAATCAGTTTCTTTATTTCCAGAGACCGTATTATTCATACATTGGGTGAAGGAATGGCACCTTGGCGAGAAAAGCTGTTTATCTCTATGCAGCGAAATACCAGTCCAGTCAGCGATTTTTATCAAATTCCAACCAACCGTGTGGTTGAGTTGGGCAGCCAGATTGAAATTTAAGACGTAGATTTAACTTTTAGGCATAGATTTAAAAGTTAAACACGAAAAAGCCAGATCAATTCTGGCTTTTTTATTTGGGATAATTGAACTTATTTAGTCCAAAGACATAGAGATCATTCTGTTGCTTTTTCCTGGGAGGAGTATGCGAGCAAAACAACAGAATGAACATGTTGCGTTATTTCATCCTTGAAAATACGCTGATTAGTTGATTGTCGCGTCTACATCTGCAGAGGCTTCAGGCGCAGCTTGGATGGCTTCGTCAGCAACAGGTGCTTCTGGGTTGGCTTGAATTGATGCATCTGCAGGATTTGCACTTTGAGTTTCAGGTGCTGCCATAAAAGCATCCTGTTGTGCTTGAGGGGCTTCAGGTAATGCAGCCGATGCGCTATCGGCATTCACTGGCGCTTCTGCAGAAGAGGCAATGACGGGTGCAGCGTTGTTATCCGCTGATACGGCTTCAGGTACTTGCTGTGCTGTTTCCACAGGTGCTTCAGTTACCGCGGCTTCAGGTGTATTGGCCACTGCCGTTTGTTCAGTTGGCACAGACTGCTCTGTAGGTGCAGCAGCTACACTTTGCTGTTCATTTGCGAGTGCATTTTCCGCTTCAGTCGCTGCTTGTTCAGCATTTGCAGGGACTGCAGGGGCATTCGGATCGATTTGGTTTGCCTGAGCCTGTTCAGGGTTTAAGGGCTGTTCTGTTGCAGCGGCATTGACTTGTCCGGCAGGTGCTTCAAGCAATTGAACTTGACCACTTGATACCAAGTCCTGAATAGAACCGGGTTGACCATTCACAGTGGTCACAATTTTGACTTTAGACAAGCTTTCTAAAGTGTCACCGGGTTGAATCGGCGGCTCTGCAAATGCTGCTGCGCTCATTAAACCTGAAATTAAACCTAAACCTAAAATTTTAGAATGCATAGTCACTCCGTATATTTTTATCGCAATTTTTCGTATTTTTACCTTGTCATAATTCTTGAGGCGAATTCAATGAAACATACGCAACTGCTTCATGACTTCTTATAAAGACCTGCACAACTGCGACATAAAGTTACATCAACTGCTGCTTTGTTAAACAATATTTGTGTGATTGTTAAGCAAATTAAAAAAGAAAAGTGTACTAAAATTTTCACCCTTGCTAAGCTGCGGAAAAATAGTCCTTTTTAGAAGTCATTGTTGTAAGTCATGGTTAAAAAGAAACGCAATTCAGCAAATCCGCTTTCACAGTTATTTGGGCAAAATGGCATAAAAGTGCTGTTAGGTCTGGTGGCAACAGGGAGCTTTGCAATTGCTTTCGGGCAAGAAAAAATTCAACAACTTGTTTCCATGAGCAGCAGTTCAAATAGCGCCTGTTTGGACCAATTTTACCGTGAAGTGCCGCCTTATTTGGTCCGTGAAAGCCTGCACAAAAATAGTTTCCCCCTGTGTTTTAATGGCTTTAATGTCATGTATTCAGGGATATCCAAGACACCGCTTTGGGTTGCAGAAGCATTAACCCCTGCACGCCTGAGTCAAAAAATTCCGCGTGAAGATAACTTTCATGAAGAGACTCGCGTGCCGTCTGAATATCGGGCTTTGCTGTCAGACTATAAATCTTCAGGCTATGACCGTGGACACATGGCACCCAATGCCGATATGCCCAATAAAGCGGCACAGTTAGACAGTTTTTCTTTGGCCAATATGGTGCCGCAAGCCCCAAAAAATAATCAGCAAGTGTGGCGCGAGTTAGAAGAAGCCACACGGGCGATAGTGACCAAACAAAAGCAAGATGTCTATGTGGTGACGGGGCCGGTATACAGTGCGAAAAAATTAAAAACCATCGGGCAAGGGGTCATTGTGCCGACCGCCACTTATAAGGCGATCTATTTGCCGAAAAAAGGTGTTGCAGGCGTGTACTATGCAGACAATACCTTGCGTGATACGGCACCGACAGTCAAAGTCATGAGTATTTGTGCGCTAGAAGAACTGACTGGAATTAATTTCTTTCCAGAATTAACCGAAGACCAAAAGCGTAATACCTACCGTTTGCCACTCAAAGCCACCCAAGTAAAAGCAAATCAAGATATCGCTTATTTGCATTGGGATGCTGAAAGCCAGTGTGCTGCAGATGTCGCAGAAGACAAGATTTTAAGTTTGCAAAAAGAGTTTAAATCGAGTGGTGGTTCTGTGGGAGAGACATCCATGGCAAGCAGTGAAAATGACAACAATCAAGATGCCTTGGTCAAACAATTGATTGAAGAAATTTTGCAATATCTGCTACAGATTTTGAAATAATCGAGCAGCTAATAGCGCTGAACTGCGAGCGATGAAGAGGATCATTGCTTGCAGTTGAAATCTTTTTCACGTATTTCTATTGCTGCATCACTACAACAAAAAACAAGGATATCCAACATGTTTAAAGCATTTGAAAATGACACAGCGTCGCATGCAATTCATGACTTAACATTAGAAAATGGCCAAGATCGAATTAATATTTATGGCAACTTACAGGTGACGAAAGACCAAGCAGGTTTAGCTGCAGCGAAAGCTTTACAGGCATTTTTCAATGATGTGGTGACCACACTTGAGGCAGAAACCAACTTAGCTGAAAAAATAGCGCAGGGCGGTGAAGACAACGAAGTGGAAAATCCATTTCTTTAATGCTGTGTCATCGGCCGTCGAAGGAAGCAATGCTCAATTCGGGATGAATGAAAAAAAGCTCACAGGTTGTGAGCTTTTTTATGGTGTCTTCTTCTATTTATGCGTCTTTTGCCATCAGTTTATAGATGACAGCACCAATCACCGCGCCAATGATAGGGGCTACCCAAAATAGCCAAACTTGTGAAAGCGCAGCAGTTTCAGCAAAGAATGCCACACCCATACTACGCGCTGGGTTGACCGAAGTATTGGTGACGGGAATGCTGATGAGATGGATCAATGTAAGCGCAAGACCGATTGCAATTGGGGCAAATCCGGCAGGTGCACGTTTATCTGTTGCTCCCATGATCACAATCAGAAAGCCAGCCGTCAGCACAATTTCAATAACTAACGCTGAGAGCATAGAGTATTTGCCCGGAGATAACTCACCATAGCCATTGGTGGCAAAACCGCCGACACCGGTAAATCCGGCCTGACCTTGTACAATGATGAATAGAATAAATGCGGCGAGGGTTGCACCCAGCAATTGAGAAATAATATAGGGTGCTAGTTCTTTCGCTTCAAAACGACCATCGGCCCACAAGCCGATACTCACGGCAGGGTTAAAATGTCCCCCCTGAGATATGACCCAGCGCATAAGCAGCCGTTAATACGGTTAAACCGAAGGCCAGTGCCACGCCAGCGAAGCCAATGCCAAGTTCAGGAAAGGCCGCAGCCAAGACCGCACTACCACAACCACCAAAGACCAGCCAAAATGTACCGATCAGTTCTGCTAAATATTTATTCATTTATCGAATATGCATAGATTTAATGGATTTTGCTGAAAATCACAATATATAAAATGATAACTGTGTCACATTTTTAACTTACTGCTTCAATTTGCGATAAGCGCCATTGCTGTGGGGTCAAGTTTCGCCATTGTTTAAAAGCGCGTTGAAACGCACTCTGTTCTGAATAACCCAGCAGTAGAGCAATTTCCTGCAAACTTAAATGCGGGTCTCTTAAAAATTCTTCTGCCATCATGCAGCGGACCTCCTGCATACGTTGCTGATAGGTGCTGCCTTGTTGTTGTAAATGGCGTTGTAATTGTCGGACGGACAGATTCAGTTGCGTAGCGACATGTTCAATTTGGAACTGATTTTTTTGCAAACCCATTAAGATGGCTTGCTGTAAGCGTTGGTCGATTTGCGTGGTATTCGGCAGCTTTTCCAATAAAGACTGTGCCTGCTGCATTAACAGTTTTTGTAAGGTCTGATCGCCTTGGGAAAAGGGGCGAGACAGTTCTTGAATGGGAACAATAACCTTTGACTTTTCTTGGGAAAATCGAACTTTACAGCGAAAATATTGTTCATATTGTGCGACATTTTTCGGTGCAGGATTATGAAAATGCACTTCGTGTAAATTGATATCTTCAAAACGCATGAATAATTTTAGAAACTGCAGCATTAAGGCAATCGCAATTTCATCGGTCAATTGATTGGCCATATTCATGGGTAAATCATTCCAACCGATCGAGAAAAAATCATTTTGAATATCAATCAGCAATGGGCTGCCATCGAAGATTAAGCGATGAAAATCATGGTAGCAGAGCAGCGCTTCGCCCAAGTTTTCACAGGACAGAGCAATATACGCAATAATGCCAATATGTTTAGGTTGCACATGTTCTGCAATTTCTAAACCCAGCGCCGGCTTTTGGATCTTTTGATCTAAATCCATCAATAAATCACGCCAAATGGCATAATCAAAACGCTCTAAGTTTTGAACTTTATTCAATTTTTCAGGAATAGCAATGCCTTGGGCTTGGTGATAAGCATAGAGCAAATGGCCCAGTCCTCCATAGACCGATCCTGTATAGTCCTTGAGTTGTTGCATATTTTTTTAATTCTAAATTTTGTCGTGTTTTGTCAATAATATTAAAAAAAACGGTCAATATCTAGCTTTTTTCATTACCTATAGTGGAGCTAAGAAAAGGAGATATTGGTCATGTTAAAAGGTTTTATTGCAGGGTTGGTCGTCGCCAATGCCTTTGAATGGTTCGCACATAAATATGTTTTGCATGGGACACATCGGTCAGGCAAGCCACGTTTTAGTCCAGTACCGAAAAGCATGAAATCACATTGGGAACATCATCGTGAAGTTCGAAAAACAGATTTTCATGATCATGGCTATGTTGAAGGTGTACAGAACTGGCGCACTAAAAATGAAATATTGTCACTGGTGGCAGTTTCAGCCATATTTGTCCCGCTGTTTTATCCTATTTCCAAAGGAATGAGTTTATCTGTGCTGTATTGCGCAGGGAATTATTATTATATCCATCGTCGCGCACATCTTGAGCCAGAGTGGGCGATGAAAAAGATTCCATGGCACTATGACCACCATATGAATTCAAATCAGGATGCCAATTGGTGTGTGACCAAACCGTGGTTTGATTATATTTTAGGGACTCGGGTGATCTCCTCGGCGAAATTACAGGAACAAAACCCATTGGGTGTGCTACTGCCGACAGCGATTGCCAAGCCATTGTCGCATTGGGTCAATCGGGTATTTCCTGCAAAGTGGGTGGCTGAGCGCGAAAAGCCAGTTGCACTTCTTGAAACGGTCTAATATGAATGCACTGTGCGTTTTGACAACAAGCTTTGCTACCCATTTGAGCTGTCGCAATTTGTCAATAAATTATGAATCTACTGTCAATCAAATACAGTGTAAATGCCCTATATTTAAATCATCAAAAGGCTTGTACACGACGAGTTGATTGATGAAGTTGCTATGTATATTTTTTCATTTGTTTTAAGTATCAGACCAAGTGCTGTAGTTTTTCTTGGTTTATAGGAGCCGACAAGGCTCCTTTTTTTATGTCTATAGTAAATCAATTGCATGGGCGATGCTCTGCTGTAACTCCATGTTGTTGCATCAAAAACACCAAAGCAAAAAAAAGAGCGAATCATCGCTCTTTTAAATTTTCATTGAAAACGAATCAATTAAAGGCGCATTTCAATGCCTTGTTCTGCAAGATATTTTTTCGCTTCAGGAATGGTGTGTTGACCAAAGTGGAAAATAGAGGCAGCAAGCACAGCATCTGCGCCACCTTTTAAAATACCATCGGCCAAATGTTGGAGATTACCGACACCACCAGAAGCAATGGTTGGAATGGTCACACGGTCATTGATGTTACGCATCAGTTCAAGGTCATAACCCGCTTTGGTACCATCTGCGTCCATTGAGGTGATGAGTAATTCACCTGCACCGAAGTCCGCCATTTTTACCGCCCATTCGATGGCATCGATACCGGTTTCTTTACGACCACCGTGGGTGAAAATTTCCCATTTATTATCGCCGGTTTTTTTCGCATCAATAGCAACCACAATACACTGTGCGCCAAAACGCTGAGAGGCTTCTTGTACAAATTCAGGATTATAAATAGCCGCAGAGTTAATCGAAACTTTGTCCGCACCCGCATTTAATAACAGGCGGATATCTTCTACTTTACGCACGCCACCACCGACTGTTAATGGCACAAATACAGACTCAGCCATACGCTCTACTGTACGGTAAGTAGTATCACGACCATTTGAGGTTGCGGTGATGTCTAAGAAGGTAATTTCGTCCGCACCTTGTTCGTTATAACGGCGTGCAACTTCAACTGGATCGCCTGCATCACGAATATCAAGAAATTGAACACCTTTCACTACACGACCGTTGTCCACGTCGAGGCAAGGAATAATACGTTTAGCAAGCATAATTTTTTCCAAAAATAACAGCCGATTATGAAACTTCGCGACTTAGATGCTACACCTTAGTAGTCGGAGCGGTTATTCTATCAAAAATATGTAAGTTTTTTCGCAGGTTTTCTATGTCGGTTTATACCACTTTGACTTTAAAGGAAGTTCAGGATTTTGCAGCACCTTATGGACTGGAG
This sequence comes from Acinetobacter sp. YH12144, assembly GCF_013418345.1. Taxonomy (NCBI): domain Bacteria; kingdom Pseudomonadati; phylum Pseudomonadota; class Gammaproteobacteria; order Moraxellales; family Moraxellaceae; genus Acinetobacter; species Acinetobacter sp. YH12144. The sequence continues at coordinate 21,780 of NZ_VPCD01000021.1, forward strand.
GTGATTGACCTGATTCCGATTCAAGGCGGTATTCAAAATACCAACTATTTTATTGTTTGCGAAAATGGTACGCAGTATGTATTAACCGTTTTTGAAGAGATGGACGAGCAAGGTGCAGGGGAGCTGGTCCCTGTACTTGAACATTTGGGGCAGGCTGGTCTAGCTGTGCCTGTACCGCTGAATCATTCGGGTAAAGCGATTCATAGCTTAAAAGATAAACCTGCACAGATTGCGCCACGCATGCAAGGTCAACATCCCGTGCCTGCGAGCTTAGCGCAAGCAGAGGCGATAGCTGTGGCTCAAGCGAAAATGCATGTGGCTTTACAAGACTTCCCTTTGGAACGTGCAGAATATCGTGATCATGCTTATTGGTTACAAGTTTCACGTAATATACGTCCAACATTAAATGAAGCAGATACCACGTTGCTTAACAATTTGTTGGGTTTATATGACATCTTAACGGCGATGTATCCAGACCGTCCTAGCGGTTTTATTCATTCTGATTTGTTCCGTGACAATACTCTATTTGAAGGCGATCAACTTAACGGCATTTTAGACTTTTATGAGTTAAATAAAGACGAACTCTTGTTTGATATTGCTATTACTTTAAATGACTTCTGTACTGAATATCCGGATGTGCATTTGAATGAAGACAAAGCCATTGCCTTTTTACATGCATATGAAAGCGTGCGCCCATTAACCGCAGATGAAAAATCATGTCTAGAGTTATATTTGGCAATGGCGGCGGGTCGCTTCTGGATGATGCGTTTACAGGTGGCACAGAAAAATGCTGCAGAAGGCCGTACAGGGGATGATATTTTGCAGAAAAACCCTGCTGAAATGCGTAATATGCTGATTGAACGATTAAAATTCGTCACAGCATAAATTTTAAAAACAACGAGAGGGAAAAGCATGCGTGATCAAGGACGCTTAGTAGAATGGTTTGATGACAAGGGCTACGGCTTCATTCAACCGAACGATAGCACCAAAGATCGCGTATTTTTGCACATTAAAGATTTTTCCCGTCCCGGCCCACGACCAATCGTGGGCTGCGCGTTGGATTATGCTGTGATCTTAGACGAACGCGGACGCTTTCGTGCACAGCAAGTGCATTATTTAAAAGCCTCACAAACCAAAGCTACACAACGCCCCAATAAAAAAAATGTGGTGCAGATGCCGCGTCAGGCAGAGCCGATGCAAATCTTGTGCATCATTTATATCCTCGCCTTGGCGGGTTTGTCTGTGGCGGGTTTACTCAGTGGCATGGTGCTGCTTTTTGTGAGTATTATCAATGTCCTGACCTATTGGTTCTATGCGCAAGATAAAGAAGCTGCGCAAATGGGGAACCGACGCGTGCCAGAAAATACACTGCATCTTTTGTCTTTTTTAGGTGGGTGGCCGGCGGCATGGCTAGCGCAGCAACGTTTGCGGCATAAAACACAAAAACAACCGTTTCGAAAAATATATTTCTGTACCATAGCCTTTAACATATTACTGATTTTATGGCTAATTTCACCATTTAATATCCTGCATATCTAGGGTGGAATGATCCGAAAAATCATCATGACGGAGAGCGAAATGAATTATTCCATTGATAAAGATCCAAACCGCCTGCTCACGATTATTTTGTATATTCTTTATATTGTGGCGATTTTTTCTGCCGGCTTGCTTGCGGTCCTCGCGCTGATTATCAATTACGTCAAACGCAGTGATGTGCGTGGTACGATTTTTGAAAGCCATTTTACTTGGCAGATTCGTACGTTTTGGTGGTATCTCATTTGGAACATCATTGCTTTCGTGCCTTTTATTTTTCTGTTCTTTACTGGCAATAATGCTAATGCCTTTGCAGGGGTGGCACTGGGAGCAAGTACCTTCTGCGTCACGGTGATCGGACTGTCTTGGTTATGGATTGTGTACCGCGCGATTAAAGGTTTAATTCGTGTCAATGACAACAGACCGATGTATGAGTAAATACAGCAGCATAATGACAAGCGACCCATGGGTCGCTTTTATTTTTTTCGTTTGACCATTCGATAGGCGGCATCAAAAAATGCTCTTTTATAAAGCAATTGCACATAAAAGTGCTTAACTTTGGTTATTTAAGCAAAATTGACTATACATTTTTAAGAATTATAACTTACATTTTTAATAAAATAACTTTGCTTATTTAATTTTATTAATTTACATATTTATTTTTATTATTTTACATTCTTAATAATATAAATTTACGTTTTTACTAAAATAAATTTACATTAATGTATAGTTGTTTATTTAAATTATTTTCTGGATTTTTATTTAAAATTACACCAGTTTAGGTATTAGCTATAGAATCGACCACGGCGACGGCGCATACCTAAAACGTGTATTGCGCGTACCAATACCGCATACGAAACAGGATAGCTAAATCGCTGTTCAAATAATGGAACTAGATCACTAATATTTTTAAATTTTGTATTTTTTACAAATACTTGAAATTCATTCCAGTCGCGAATGTGGCTCGGTGCACCACGGTTTTTTGCGGCTTTTGGGAGCAAACTTCCGGTCTCTTCCTCCAGGCGAATCCAAGCATCCAAGGTGACTCGAGAGATGTTAAACTCTTTGCATACAGCCACTTTGTAGTCAGTTTTTTTATACATCTGAATGGCTGATTTTCTGGTTTCTAAATCATACTTTGGCATTTTTTGAATCATCATTAAAATAATGAATGAATATTATATGGCATGTTGATTGCAAAAGAACCTGTAACGCAAATAAATATAGTTCAGGTGACGTGCATGGAAACTTCAGCGTCTGTTTTAAAAAAAATGTCTTTATGGCAAGTGGTGATTATTGGTGTCGCATATATGACGCCAATGGTTGTGTTTGATACTTTTGGCATTGTGTCCGGTATTACAGATGGCCGTGTGCCGCTGGCCTATATTTTGGCTTTATTTGCCATGCTCCTCACCGCATTTAGTTATGCGCGTTTTAGTAAGCATTCGGATAAACCGGGTTCTGCTTATACCTACACTGCAGAATCTTGCGGGCCTCAAACTGGCTTTTTTGTCGGTTGGTGTTCTTTACTGGATTACATCATGCTGCCATTGGTCAATGCGCTTTTGGCAAGTATTTATTTAGAAGCAGTGATTCCAAGCGTGCCGTACTGGGCATGGGTGATTTTGTTTACTAGCTTAGTCACGCTCATCAACTGCTTCCGTATCAATATTTTGGCCAATTTAAGCATGATCTTTGTCTGTGCGCCTGTACTGCTGATGGGCTTTTTTATCTATCTCGTCATTAAAGGTATAGGGAGTGAGCAAGGTTATGCGCATGTCTTGACGCTCGCGCCGCTATTTAATGGTGATACGTCAATTTTGCCACTTATCGCAGGGGCTTCAATCCTGTGCTTTAGCTTCTTAGGTTTTGATGCGGTGACGACCATGTCACATGAAACCAAAGACCCGAAACGCACAATTCCTCGAGCGGTTATCCTAACCACGCTTACGGGCGGTGTGATTTTTATTACAGCATCCTGGTTTGTGCAATTGTATTTTCCAACCAATGTCCGTTTTAACAACCCAGATGAAGCGCTCCCTGAGATCGTCCTGTACGTGGGTGGGGCGCTATTTCAATCAGTATTTTTATGCGCCCAAATTATGAATACATTTGCTTCTGGGCTTGCCACGCATGCCAGCGCATCACGCCTAATTCATATTATGGGACGAGACGGCATTTTTCATAAAGGCACATTTGGTCAAGTGCATAGCAAGTTAGGCACACCTTTATATGCAGTATTGCTGATCGGTCTGATTTCATTGGCAGCCATTCGTTTAGATTTAGCTACAGTGGTGAGCATGATTAGCTTTGGTGCCCTCATTGCCTTTACCGCCGTGAACTTCTCCGTGTTTATGAAGTTTTATGTACGTGATGGTCAACGTCATGGTCTTAAAAATATCTGCCTGAACATGCTGCTGCCGCTACTTTCAGTGGCAGCGATTATGTGCCTTTGGGTGAGCCTAGAACACAACGCCTTGGTTTGCGGAGGTATTTGGCTGGCAGTGGGCGTCGTATTGTTCGCTTATAAAAAGTTAAGAAAACAAAATATTGTGATTGGCAATGCGTATTAAGAGGCTGAAGCCTCTATAGCGATCAAACAGAATTGAATTGATAAATAGGAATGTAAAAAAATGAATACAAAGCCAAAATTTGTAGACGATGTTGAATATAAAAACAGTGTAAATGTGCAAAGCGGTAAGGAGTGGAACTGGGTCAATCCTGCTCGCGGCAGTTTTGATTTTCCAGCCAATTATTATGAAAGCTCACTGCAAGAATGGCAGGCTTTTGATGCCCTTAATGCGGATGTTGAGTGTGATGTGGTGGTGATCGGCGGCGGCTTGTTGGGCACATCTACGGCACTGCATTTGGCGGAACAGGGTGTGGACACGGTGCTGGTGGAAAAAAACCGTATTGGCAGTGCTGCATCGGGGCGTAATGGTGGACAGCTAACTCCTGGGTTGGCGCGTTGGGAAGCGGGGGAAATGATTGAACACTTTAGTTATGAGGATGCTAAACGTTTATGGCACTTCACTTCGACTGAGGCCATGTCTTTAATTGACCAAATTGCGCAGAACTATGATTTAGATCTACAACGCAAACATCAGCACATTACTGCAGCCGTGCATCCAGGGCATTTGGTGGGTTTAACTGAAGGTGCAGATGCGCGTAAATATTTGGGTGAAGACCATACCCAGATTATGGGCAAGCACGAGTTGTTTGAGCATGTGAAATCGGAAAATTATTATGGCGGTTTACTCGATACTCTCGGCGGGCATATTCATCCCTTGGTATTAAACCGTGGCCTTGCTTATGGTTTTAGCCAGCAAGGTGGCAAAATCTATGAGCAAACCGAAGTGCTGTCGGTGGATGAGCGTCAAGATGGCATTTATGTGACAACCACTGGCGGTGTGATTAAAGCACGTAAGAGCGCCGTGATTGGGGTCCATCATGCCTCATTTAAGCTGCTGCAAAGCCATAATCAAACCACCATTCCATTTTATACTTATGTGTGTACCACAGCGCCCTTAGAGCTCGATCTTGCTGAAATTCTGCCGAGTGATGCGCCTGTGTACGATACGCAGTTTCAAATTGATTATTATCGCGGTGTATCTAAAAACCGTTTGCTATTTGGCGGTGAAGGGACGGGCTCTTGCTGGACGCCTGAAAAAACCCATGATTATTTACTGAGCCGAATCAAGCATGTGTTCCCGCAATTGACACAGGTTGAGCTGGACTTTGTTTGGAGTGGCACCACAGATTTAACCATGAATGGCGCAGCCGATAGCCGTAAGTCCGATGGGAAATATCCGATTTATGCGGTACAAGGCTGGAGCGGTCATGGCGTGGCGCAAACCGTGCGTATAGGCAAAGCCATTGCCGATGATTTTTGTGGCAATGCCGATGACTTTAAAATGCTCACCAGTATTCAGCATCAGGACATTTTGTTTGGTCGCGCACTTGCACCAATGGTGATTCCAATGGCGAAAACCGCTTATGGGCTGGGGGCAATGGTCAATCCGGGCAAGATGGTGTCCTTCTAAATTTAAGTCTTTTTTATGAAGGATATCGCTTAAAAGCGCCCTCATTATTGAGGGCGCTTTTGCGTGTTAAGGCATTTCTTCTGTAATTTTGTCTTTATTTTTCTTTAAGAATTTCGGCCGCCATTCACTCACAATCACACCGAGAACCACGCAAAGCCCGCCAATAAGGGCGAGCGGTGTTAAGCGTTCACCAGCAAGTCGCCCAATGATCGCGGCCCAAACCGGTTCACCTGCATAGATGATTGCTGCCTGTGCAGGATCAACCATGCGCTGCGCCCAGTTCATCACCAGTTGAATCACGGCGCTGGCAAGCCCCAATCCGCAGAGTACAGCGATTAATGGCCATTCAAATTTTGGCAAAGTGGTTTCACCCACCAGTGGGGCAAAGCAAAAACAGAACAGAGAGGCAAATGCCAACTGTAGAACCGTCACTCTGCGCAGATTGACGCGGGGCGCAAAATAGCTGATCAAGATAATTTCAAAGGCAATGGCAATCGAACCGAGCAGCGTAATGATTTGTCCAAAATTGAGCTGAATAGCGCCAAAACCATTACCCGTTAAAAAGACCAAACCGACAAAAGCCAAACTTACACCCAGCCATGTCATCACATGTGGTTTATGCCGAAAACACAGCCACATAAAAATCGGAACCAGCGGTACATACAGCGCTGTTAAAAAAGCCGATTCACTGCTGCTGATGCTTTGTAAGCCGACTGTTTGCGTCGCATAGCCGATTGCAATCACCGCGCCAATACTTGCGCCCGCAATGACATCGTATTGAGAAAAATGTCTAAGATATTTGAGCGATAACAGACTCACAGCCAGTGTAGCTGCGGCAAAACGTAGACCGACAAACAGCACTGGACTGCTAAAATTTAAACCGTATTGCACGGTGATAAAACTGGCGCCCCAAATCATGGTAATCAGGATGAGTGCGAGCTGCGGAAACTTGGCTTTCCAAGCAGATTGGACGGTTGGCATGTGTATTTGAATGTTCAAAGAGGAGAAATAAAAAAAGAGGCCCGAAGACCTCTTTTCTGCTCGGGTAAATTACAAGCTTTGTTGATCAAGCAGTAATTGAGCTTCACGAAGGTTCAATGTGCCTTCATAAATTGCACGACCGGTAATCGCACCTAAAATGCCCGGTTGGCCTTTTAAGTTACGCACGTCGTCAAGGTTGGTCACGCCACCAGATGCAATAACAGGTAAGCCTGAATACGTTGCAAGGTTAACGGTTTGTTCAACGTTCACACCTTGCATCATGCCATCACGTGCGATGTCGGTGTAGACGATGCTCGATACGCCGGCATCTGCAAAGCGTTTTGCCAAATCAGTCGCTTTCACGTCAGTGACATTTGCCCAACCATCAGTTGCCACCATGCCGTTCATGGCATCGATACCGACAATGATATGGCCTGCAAATTTTTTGCACGCTTCTTCAACAAATTCAGGCTCTTTTACCGCTTTTGTACCAATGATGACAAACGAGACGCCTGCATCAAGGTAGTGTTCAATGGTTTCAAGAGAGCGGATACCACCACCAATTTGAATTGGCAATTCAGGCTGTGCTTTAGCAATCGCTTCAACCACAGGCTTATGAATCGGTGTACCAGCGAAAGCACCGTTTAAATCTACCAAATGTAAGCGACGCGCGCCTTCATTTACCCAATGCTGTGCAGTTGCCACTGGATCGTCAGAAAATACGGTATCGTCTTCCATACGACCTTGTTTTAAACGGACACATTTGCCATCTTTCAGGTCAATTGCAGGGATGATCAGCATGCTTTCGCTCCTTGCTCAATCAAATTAAGAATAAATTTGTGCCCAATCTTATCAAATAAACGGCTATTCACTAAATGCTAATATCAGAATTGATGAATTAAAAAAGCCTGACATAGGTCAGGCCAGTGTAAATAGAGGATTGGATTTTATTCTTGGTCTATAAAAATGCGCTGTGTATTCGCGTTTTTAGTCATTAAACATAAGCAGCAGTTTGTAATAAATCGCTGTTTACGGATTGAAGTAAGCTACCGACATCGTATACGCCTTGATTGAGGGCTGTGGTACTTTCACCGACCACTTGAACGAGATCACCGACTACAGGAAGTTCAGTGGCAATCGATGTAATCGGTGCAATGTCATCCAGTAAGGTATCTAACGTGCCTGAAACATCTTGCACGACACCACCCACACTTGCTAAAGGATCATTCAGGACGGATGTTAATAATTCGGTAGGATCAATACTGGCTACATAGTCGCCCGTTTCAGCCAACAAGCCAGTTAAATTACCCGTAGTTTCGCCTACTGCATTCAATAGCCCGCCAAGCAATGGCAGGTCAGAAAGTGCGTCTGTGATTGGTGCAGCAACACCACCTATATGATCAACCAAACCTGCAACTTCAGTCACAGTTTGACCGACCACACCAGTTACGCCATTGAGAGCGGTCTGTACATCGCCGAGAAGATCACCTGTCGCTAGTTGATCAGCTACAGCATGTAAGCCGTCACCTAAGGTGCCGACCAACTGATTTTCAACCGTGAGTACTTTTTCGATGGTCCCGCCAATGAGTGGTAGTTCAGTCAGTGCATCTGTTAAGGGCGCTGTTAAGCTATTCACTGTCTCTAAAACGCTGTCTACAGTATCCAAAACAGTATTTAAAACCAGTCCAACCGCTTTACTGATCCCTTGTAAAGTCAGGCTGAGTACACCGCTGATTTTTCCTGTAAATAAGTTCAACATGTCAGGTTCTCCAAGTTTTTAAATTATGATGTGTTATGTATTTGGCAGATTTGTTTTAGCAAAAGGGGACTGATGAAAACAAATTATGAAAGTATAGAAAGAATGAGATAAATCATGTAATTCTGCTAGAAAATCTAGAGAGATCAAAACCTTAGTCGAATAAAAATATAAATGTGTATTAATGTAATTAAAATGATTTAAATCAAAGATATAGATGTACTTAAAAGGTGCGATTTTATTTTTTTAGACTGTGCAGTGACTATTTTTAAGGCAATAAGGTACTGTTCAAATCTTTAGCGCAAATAAACTGCAAATTCATTGGCACTCTTCAGCCGATCTTTGCACTTGGTCATGCCATAGATTGGGGCAATATCCAGTTACAGAGCGGTTACATCGCTGAATATAATTTAAATCATTAAAATAATTAAGGGTTTATAATTTCATGTGCGGACGAATTCTTAGTTTGAGGGAGGTATTGGGAATGGTTTTAGGTAATAAACCACGTTGTAATAATTCTTCAAAGACCAAAACAGGGGCATAAGCATCGGCAGCGGCATAACGAATTTGCTCCGGACTTATGCGCTTTTTGGCCCAATTGGAGGTGCTGACCGATTTAGATTTTGGAAAATTCACACGAAAAAGCAGTGCCATGGCATTTTTTAAACCGACGGGTTGGCTTAAGCCAAAAGAAGCAAAGCACTTGGAGAGTTCCAATACACTATTCAGTTCGATGCCTTTTTTACGAAATAAATGCGCATCATTTTTTAAGCCAAAACCCACTTTAATTTGATCACGATTACTCAAGATCGGCTTTAAAAAATCCCAAGTGCATTCGTTCATTTGAAACAACCACGCCTGTTGCGCCGTAGCGAGTTGGATTAAATGTGGACCGGTAGAGACCTCACCTTTACGAAAAGTCGGCTTAGATTCAGAGTCGAAACCGAATAAGGCAGTCGTCTGCAATTCATCGGCCCAGTGTTGGCATTGTTCTGCATTGTGAATGACATGGATCTGCTCTGGCACTAAATTTTGGAACAATGGAAAATTTTTAATCTGTTCTTTTGTTGGCAAAATAGGTGTCGGTAGAGCATCAGTCATTGTGATTTAATTCAAAGGCTTGTTGTTGCAGCCTAGAGCGTTTAGTAGGGAAATGCAAATACCGAGATGTGGCGTTGAGCATGAGCCATTGACTCACCTGCCTGTCATAGCGCGTTGCTATGACAGTGACGAGGGCACTTAAACACAGTGACCAAGAGATTTAAAGACAGTAACTTAAAACAGAAAACGCGCAGTAAATAATACATTTACCAAGATCAGTAAGAATAAACCGATAAAGAGAAAGGCGAGAACCACCTCCCATGTTTTGGATGCACGTGGCTCACCATATTGATTGGCATTTGCAGACCCGGGGATGAGCATCAGCGCAATGCACATGACGATATTGAGCAACGGAATCAGCTCTAAGAGTGCAAACCAGCCTGAGAGATTAAAGTCATGCAAACGACGCACTGAAAAAATCATCAAAGGGATCAGCATTAAAACATTTAGGATAAATCCAATCACTTGCGTCATTGGATTTTCAGCGTGAGCTATTAGGGCATTGAGGGTATTGGGCATCATGCTGACGATCAGTAGCATCAATATGCTCAGCATGAGGCCATAAAAGACATTCCAACCGATAAAAGACATGCGATTAAAACGACCGTCACGGTTCCAACCAGAGTTTATATTGGGTGAATTATTCATATTAAATGATCTTAAATTATCGTAAAAAGTATTGTTATCATTCATTTTTAACCGCAAAAATTGAGCTCAAAACGACATAAAAATGTGAAAAAGTACAGGATTTGATCCTGAACATAAAAAGCGCGTTGATTATAAAGGTAAAGTACAAAAAAAGCCCACTTGTGTGAGCTTGTTTGAATAGATGTATTGCTGTTTAGAGCGATCTAGGCGGCATCTAATGATTTATCATTATTGTTGTTGAATCGTGGCTTGTTGAGAGCGGATCACTTAGTTTTGGTAAGACGGAATCATGATCGCAGCAAGTATCCCGACTATAAACACCACGATATACAAAACAGCCAGCACTGTTTCCCAGCCTTTGGTCGGGCGTGGTTGTCCAAAGCTATTACTACCGCTATTACCCGGTGCAAATAACACATAGAGCGCAAATAATATATTCACTACAGGAACTAAGATCAGCAGTGCAAGCCATCCTGAATGGTCTCGGTCATGTAAACGACGGATTAAGAAAATGACGCTGTAATAAATGACGATGGCATACATGATAAAGAAAATAATCATGAGTGGCGTCGACATTGCACCCTCAGTCAACGCATTTTGCGCACCGGGTATGAGCAGGCCGACTACAACAGCAATTAGCGTAAAAATAATGCCGAGAAGTAGATTCCATGCAAGATATGCGCGCCGGCTAAAGCGACCACTGGCTTGGGTCGGTGAGTCAGATGTGAAGGTATTCATTATTATTCCTAGGCTTTGGTATTTTTATAAGTAGGCAAATTCTAAAATGAATATGTAGAAAATAAAAGGATGAAAAATAAACAGTACAAAAAAGCCCGCAAGGAGCGGGCTTTTTTGCGGTGAAGGAATTTTAAATATCCCATTCCACAAAGTTTTTGAGCAATTGCAGGCCGGCTGTATGACTTTTTTCTGGGTGAAATTGTGTCGCAAACAAGTTTTCCTTGTGAATTGCGGTACAAAATTCCAAACCATAGTCACAGGTTGCAGCGACAATGCTTGAATCTTGCGGCTCTACATAGAAACTATGTACGAAATAGAAACGTGCATCTTGCTCAATGTTTTTCCACATCGGGTGGCTAGGGTCTGCCTGATGCACTTGGTTCCAGCCCATGTGCGGCACTTTTAATCCCTCTACGTCAGGGAAGCGTTTAACCGAACCTTCAAAAATACCCAATGCATCTGCACCGCCATTTTCTTCGGAATGCTGCATTAGGGCTTGCATACCGACACAGATCGCAAGCACAGGTTTATTAAATGCCGCTTTACGGACCACTTCATCAATGCCTGCATCATGCATGCCTTGCATACAGTCACGCATTGCTCCCACACCGGGGAACACAATTTTATCTGCTTGTGCAATCAGCTTAGGATCATTGGTGACATCAACAGTTGCGCCCACGTGTTCGAGGGCTTTTGCTGCTGAGTGAAGATTTCCCATGCCATAGTCAAGAAGGGCAATACGGGTCATTACAATGTTCCTTTGGTAGACGCAACAGTATTTTCGGCACGCGGGTCAACTTCACACGCCATACGTAATGCACGGGCAAAGGCTTTAAATACGCTTTCAATTTGGTGGTGGCTGTTTTTACCTTTTAGGTTGTCGATGTGCAGCGTCATTAACGCATGGTTCACAAAACCTTGGAAAAATTCAGAGAAAAGATCCACATCAAAAGTCCCGATGCGCGCGCGAGTGAATGGAATATCCATCCAAAGACCCGGACGGCCAGATAAATCCACCACAACACGACTCAGTGATTCATCAAGTGGCGCATAGAAGTGACCGTAGCGACGTAAGCCTTTTTTATTGCCCAGTGCTTGAGCAAAGGCTTGGCCCAGTGTAATCCCACAGTCTTCTACGGTATGATGATCGTCAATTTCAAGATCGCCATCACAATGAATATCAATATCAAACAGACCATGTCGCTTGATTTGATCAATCATATGATCTAAAAATGGAACACCAGTGTTTAAAGTGCCTTGACCAGTACCATCAAGATTCACACGAACTCGAATTTTGGTTTCGTTGGTGTTTCTTACCACTTCACTGATACGATCTGTCATAGACACGTTCCTCAAATACGTCAAAATGATTGATGTAAAAATATTTTCGCTGTGACGAAAAGTCACCGCATATTAGATTGCTCAGGAGGGTTTATCAATGCCTATTACCGTACATGCCTATACTTCTTTAGAAAATGATGAAGTGCGCAGCCAGCTTGAGCGACTGTATGACACCAGCCCTGAGTTTAGCGACGGTTCCGATGCGATTGAACAACTTGAGCAGAACTTAGCTCAGTATACCTTAGTTTATACTGCAGAATTTAATACAAAATTGATTGGTGCGATTTGGTGTACAGGCCAAGGTGAAAGCAAAACCCTTGAATATATTGTGGTACACCCTGCAAATCGTGGGCGTGGTGTTGCAGAGCGCTTGGTCAGTGAGGCCACCCGTATGGAAGAAGAAAAAGGGGTGAAAACTTTTGAACCAGGTTGTGGCGCGATCCACCGCTGTTTGGCACACATTGGAAAAATTACTGCGGCTGAATAACCTGCCCTCCAATAATAAAGCAGCCATTGAGCTGCTTTTTTGTTGGATAAATACAGTTTCGTCACTGTAATTTCAGCTGTGGAAATTTGAAATCACTCAAAAAATAAGCAAATAGTGTGAAATATTGATTTAAAAATAAACATTTGCACAAAAAAGCGCAACGGATGCTTGACGCCATGAGACTGAAATTGTTTAATACGCCCCATCGGCGTGATAGCTCAGTAGGTAGAGCAACGGATTGAAAATCCGTGTGTCCCCAGTTCGATCCTGGGTCTCGCCACCATATTCAAAACTGATTTTTCAGTTTATCAATCCCTGATCCCATCAGGGATTTTTTTTGCCTAAAAAATATGCATACGAAAAATATTTTTATAAATATGATTGACTAATTAACTGAGATGCGGCTTAATACACCGCATCGGCGTGATAGCTCAGTAGGTAGAGCAACGGATTGAAAATCCGTGTGTCCCCAGTTCGATCCTGGGTCTCGCCACCATATTAGAAAAACCTCAAACGATTGTTTGAGGTTTTTTTTCGTCTGCTGTTTTTCAGGTGTTGATATTTCGCACAGTTTAACTGCTACAATCGATGCCAGATGATGGGCCCAATTGCTATAAGAAAATTATTAAAAAATAAGGGTTAAGGTTATGAAAAAAATATTATTTCCTGTTTTGATCGGCATGATTGCCTTGCTGAGCGCATGTGGTGGCGGGGGCGGTAGTAATGTCGATTCTTCCTATTCTAAAACCATTATTCAAAATGGTGTGACCTATGAATGTAAAAGTGAAAATGCAGCAGCGCTTTGTGATAATGGCAATTGTTCTTCTTGTGAATCATCGCTCGATAAAATAATCACAGCATCATGCAGCACCAGTATTTCCGCAGGGCAAACAATTTTTGCCGTGACCAAAACGGGCTGTGTATCCAATATGAAATCGGGCAGCAGAATAACTGCAGCATGTGATAATGGTCTGCTTAAATTAAAAGTTGGATCTAACTTTAGCTTAAATCAGGTGATTAACACGGGTACGACGATGAGCTCTGGTGAATATATTGTCGGCACAGAAGTGCTCCGCTGTAGGCTTTAATCAAATGAACATAGATTCGTGGAGTGACAGTTGAAGCGACTTCAATATCCGATGCTTGGACTGCTTTGTTTTGCACTGGGCTATATTGCGGCATCGTGGAATGACCAACCAAGCTTGACGTCGTCGCCACCTGAACACTCGCTTGTAACTTTGGCGACGAGTAATCCTGTGGCACTCTTGGCTTTAGATCAAGATGCCTCGGATCAACCTCATTCTAAAGATATACAGCAACAACGCAAAAGCCAACATCGTCAGCTACAGAGCATTATTCAGCAGACTTCAGATCAACAATTGGGGCGATATTTACAGCAGGCATTTCCCAATTACAGTTTTGCAGGGATTCAAAATAAGCAACAATTTGCGCAGCAGATGTTAGACGAATTTCTACAAGCCAAAAATGATCCGCATCAGCGATTGGCAGGGCAAGCGTATGTGACAGATCAATCACAGACAGATGTAGATCAAGTTTTACCTCGTGAAATCTATGTCACACAGCCGTTGTATGCACATTTTGATACCATGGGTAAAGTTCCAAACAATATGCAAGTCATGGTGCGTTTGACGCATCGTGATAGCGGTGAAGTGCTGCTCTTTACACCACGCAAAGTTAGTGAGCAACAGCAACAAAACTGGGTGAGTTTCTATCCTATGACTGGATGGAAAACTGGTCATTATGATGTGAAATATTATCAAATGAATGATCAATTAAGCCCGATTGCGCAGACCAGTTTTTATATACAGCATGTGATTGAGTAAATATTTTGAAGCTCAAATTTTATCGCTGAAGCTATGACTTAAGTGCTAGTTCCTACCCCTAAAATTCGATTAAACTGATAAAAAATAACCAATGAATTTCTACAATGAAAGACCTTTTCTCTACAGGGAGTGCGCTGTATCAACAATCACGTCCAAGTTATTCTGCTGAAGTTGTCGATAGCATCTTGCAGCATGTTGCCGTGCGTGAACTGGCATGGGACTGTGGTGCAGGTTCAGGTTAATTTACCAAAGGTTTGGCGTCCTATTTTCAACAGGTTTTAGCGACAGATCTGAGTGCCGAACAATTGGCACAAGCACCCAACTTAGATAATGTGCGTTATGAGCAAGCTAGCGCCGAACATTGTCCGCTTGCAGACCATTCAGCGGATTTAATCACAGTCGCGCAAGCGATTCATTGGTTCGATTTTGCTGCCTTTTATGCAGAAGTACGACGCGTATTGAAACCCCATGGTCACATTGCCATTGTGGGCTATGGTCTGATTCAATTTGAACATGCGGAATTAAACCAGCTCTTACAGGATCTGTATTTTATCACGTTAAAAGGCTATTGGGACGCTGAACGTCGTTACATCGATGAAGAATATCGCAGTATTCCGTTTCCATTTCAGGAGTTAGCGACACCTCAGCTGTTTTTAAATTACAGGTGGCGTTCACAGCAAATTTTGGACTATCTGCAAACATGGTCTGGGTTAAAACACTACCAACAGCAACATCCGACACTTCAACCATGTGCAGCTTTGCACTACTTCTTTAGCCGTCATCCGCAGCAAGAGTTTGCTTTGTCATTTCCTGTGCTGTTAAGAATTGGAACAGTATAAAAAAGAAAAAGCAGTGGTAATGCAGATAGGTAAAGGATGATATCTCAAGTCCAGAATGAGCAACGTGAGGTTTAAACTAGCTGTGCTATCCTGCCGTTTGTCGGGGTTAAATATAGTGAGTTGATTAATTGCTGTACAATAATAGCAGTGTAAATTTTTTCAATTTTCTATTTTTAAATCTCTCGGAATGAACATGATGAATCTCCCTAAATCTGTCTCCGTTTTGGTTTTTGTTAGTACAGCAATGACGGCTATGAATACTTTGGCTGCGGAAAAAGCCACAACAAAAGCTGCGGACACCGAACAACAAGCCATTCAGATGCCTGCTTTAACCATTATGGCAGAGCGTGAAATGCGTGCAGAGACGGGCATTGTTGAGTACCAAGAGCAGGTGGATCGCCGTAAAGCCTTACAGCAACGGGTGATGCAACTTGAGCGTGATACTCAAAACAAAGGTGTCGATGCAACAATCGTGTCAAATATTGATATCTTACCTGCCACAGCAGTGCCAGATATGTCGAATTTATCGCCTTTGATGCAACAGCATGTTTTAAATATTGCCGCAGGTTTGCAGTCTTCTGACCCACGCAATGGTTTATATATTATGTTGCAACCCTTTGGGATTGACCGTAATGCGACCAATGTGCAAATCAGCCGTGATCAAATCAATCTCGGAAACATCGACCGTCAGTTAAATACCAATCCGATTAAGACCCCATAATCGAATACATCTCTACAGTACATTGAAGGCGAAAATTCATGTTTTATCCATGAATTTTCGTTTTGATGGCATGCGCAATTTAAGTCTATTTACATTGATGTTTTCAAATAGCCTTCTTAAAAAGCATGGCTATTTTATCGTCAATCTTCAAACTTTTGGTTAAACTGAATAAAAGGGCATTCGGAGCTCATTATGCCGCGTATCTTTGTTGTCTTGGCCAGTGCTACGGTATTGGTCTTTGGATGGATGTTTTATCAATATTCAGTACAGCAAAAAGAAGCTGTGCAACTCTCGACCTATGAAACGGTTTTGCGCGAAAAAACCGAGCAAATTTTTCAGCAAGCTCAGCACTGGGAAGAGCCGATACAACTCAATGTGACAGATGCACGGCTAACGGGTGATTATAAAATCATGTCGGATTTTATTTTGAGCCAAATGCTGCAGCGTGCAGAAGCGCGGAATCAATATATTCGTGATCTTAAAGCACTGAATTGGGATAAATTTCTCGACATCGATCGCTTATTGCAGGATAAAAAAAACCAGTATCAAGAGACTGAGCAAATGCTGCAGCAGGTGCATGCAGTGGTCGATGCTTATGAGCAAAAAACCACACAGCAAGAGGAAAATGGTTTAGCTCAGGCCAAACAGTTGGCAGTCAAACAGGTGTTTCGTCAGCAAATTGCCCAGAGTTTAAGAGACAGTCGTGATAGTGATGAGTCGTATGCTTTATTTGAGTTAGAAAAGCAAAGTTTAGCGAAGGCTGATGAGATCTTTGCTGTACTAAAAGCCAATAAATGGGAAAAGAAAAATAAATTATTTATGTTCTATGAAGATGCGCCTTTAAAGCAGTTTAATCAGCTTTATACAGAGATGTTAGCGCTCAATGCACAAATGGATGAGATCCGCCAAAAGAACCGTTCAGAGTTGAAACAAAAGCTTTAACTGACTGTCATCACTCTTTCAAATTTGCGCGATAAAGTGGCTTATAGCAGGGTTTTACATCATATAGAGGTCCATGCTCATGCGAGCTATTCAGATTTTTGATGATATTCAGCAGGTCTATATCGACTTTATCGCGAACCGCCAATATCCACGGTTGGAAAGTTTAAACAATTGGGGTAAGAACCGTTTTTTCTTCAGTCAATATTTTCGCATGATTGAAGATTGGCATCTGACTGAACAGATTGTGATTGAATTTAATCAACAATTTTATAGTTTGGATACAGGGATGGCGCCTGACTTTATGGATCAAGACAAATACATGGCTTGGTTGATGGAACAATTACAAATATTAAAATAAGTCCTTTTCATTCAAATTATTCAGCACAGCTTCGAGATATGTTATGCAATTCAAAGCCATCCTTTAGCGGATGGCTTTTTTTGTTGCTAGCGAACTTAATTGGGGGGAGCGTGGTCTGAGCTAGTATGAATGGCGCAGAAAACGTGAGCCCTAAAATTGTCCTGAGGCATTGGATTTGCAAATTTAATACAACTATCAACCAATAGTGTGACTTAAATCACTCAAAATACGCCGAAAATTTAAACATAAATTTTTAGCCAGCAGCCCATAACTCATAAGAAGCTGAGCTGTATTGAACTTGCAAACATTCTAACCTTAGACCGATTGGCTTTGAATGAAAGGTTTATCGCCATCTTTAGAGATGATTTTTTTAGCGTATGAAAAAATTAATACTGCTATGGCTTGCCATATGTGCGGTTTCATTGGTGTCGATAGGCTATACCTATGAATTATTCATTAGCCCTGTTTGGGTGGTAAATGCATTTGCTGCCTATGGCATGATTTTAATGCGGAAGCATTTAAGCCACGATTTACTGATCGTGCTCTATGCTTTTAGTGCGATCTTTGTGGCTTCGCTGATGGTCGATCCTGCCAAAATCTTAGAAGATAAATTTCTCCTGTGTGCGATTTCGGCATTTCAGATTTGGGTATTTATTAAAGCCTATTTGGCACTGAGCCATTTAAAAAAGCGCCGCTTTAAACGAACCTTGATGCTAACTGTTCCGAGTATCGTGAGTGCTTTTGCAGGCAGTCTGTTGTTCGTGGCATGCTTTCAGATGGACAACTAATACTTTGCCTTTGTTGATTATTTTCTAGAGCAATTTGCAACAAGTTTGGCTGTGGTGTGTTTATTATTTGGTGTTCAGCGCTGGATGAATGTACCGTGGATAGATTATGGCTATCTGATCGTGGCATTGGCCGTGCAATATGTGATCTCAAATGATCAGATCTTCTATGCCTGCATGGTCTTGCCTTTATTGATGTGTTATTACGCGATCAAATACGACCTCAAAACCTTTTGCTGGCTGATTGGCTTAATGACGCTGATCTGTGGCTGGTATGGTGCCATGCCATTGGCTGGGGAATATTGGTCGGATGCACAAGTACATATGCTCTCGCGGATCAGTTCTTATCGTTTGGCATTGGGTATTTATCTGATCATTTTTCTATTTATTTGTGAGCTATATGCACGAAATAAACGCCTGTATTTGGCTTTGCAACGTGTAAGTTTTTGCGATGAGTTGACGGGGCTGAAAAATCGCCATGCTTTTAAAGAACAAATATTTATAGAGGGTGCGGTTGATAAAGGCTGTGTCATTTTGCTCGATGTCGATAATTTTAAAAAAATTAATGACCAATATGGACACCAAATGGGGGATAGTGTTTTGGTGCATTTGGCAAAAATCTTAAAAAATTGTAGTCCTCGCGCGAGTTTTATCAGTCGCTGGGGCGGTGAAGAATTTTTAATTTTGCTCGAAGGTGCCGATTTGGAGCAGGGTAAAATGTTGTGTGAAACAATTTTGGAACGCTGCGAACATGTACCGTTTCGAAAAGATCAATTAAGGCTAGATGTCAGCTTTAGTATGGGCTTGGCCGAGTTTCAACAGTTGAGTTTGTCTAATTACTCCACGACTCTACAGCATGTCGATGCCTGCCTATATCAGGCGAAATCACAGGGGAAAAATCAGTTTGTTTATCAAAAGATTATTCCGTTGGCAGAAAGCAGTATTGCAGTCTAAATGGGCAAAAAAAAGATGCCGTGAAGGCATCTTTTTTTGCATTTAATCAACGATTAAGCTGCTTTTTTGAACCAAGAAAAGAAACCTTTTTTCTCAGCTTTAGCTGCTTCAGCTTTTTTCTCTGCACATTTTTTAGCGCAGTCTTTTTTCGCTTCAGCTTTTACTTCTTCAGTTTTAGTTTCAACAGCTTCTTTTGCATCAGTTGCTTTTTCTACAGCCGCATCTTTTGCTTCAACAGTTTTTGCAACGACAGCGTCTTTAGTTGCTACAGTTTTTGCAACAACAGCATCTTTAGTTGCTACAGTCGCGTCTTTTGCTGCAACAGTGTTCGCAACAACAGCATCTTTAGCCGCTACAGTTTTTGCTACAGTTGCATCTTTTGCTGCAACTGCAGTTTCTTTAGTTGCCGCTGCTTTTTCTACCACTGCTTTTTTCATGTCAGCAGTTTTTGCTTTAGTGGTTTCTTTTACTGTTAAAGTTTTAGTTTGAGTTGCTTTTTCTGCAACAGCCACTTGAGTTTTAGCAGCATCTTGAGTTGCTTGAGCAGCAGCTACAGTTGCAGTTTTCGCTTGTGCAGCTTCAACAGCAGTTGCAGGTTTTTGTTCTACAGCAGTAGTTGCCATAGCAGAAGTTGTAGCAGCAACTAAAGCAACAGCTAAAGTAGTTTTGATCGCGTTCATAGTCATCACTCTATAAAACTTAGTTAAAATAAGGCATTGTAAATTTTATGCCTTATCAACAGCGCTTAGGTTACACGGCACAGAGTGAGGGATTCGATTGTGTGAATATTCCACCAATGTTACAAACGGATAACATGGTGTTACGCAGAAAAACAAACAAAAACAGCGTACATTCCACAGCATTCGAAATTTTTAATTCAAAGCTGATTTAAAATCACTGTTAAAGCCGTTATGGTGAATATACATTTCCGCTATTGGTATGGCATAAAAATAACGTCGCATGAGGGATAACTACAGATGCAGCAGCTTATTTGTTATAAACAGCTCCCTGTGTGGACACAGCAGTCGATTCCACAAGGTTTTAAACAACAGCACAATACCAAAGCAGGCACATGGGCAAAACTCACCGTGCTGCAAGGTGAAGTAAATTTTGCCATGTTAGATGCGTCTGGAAATGTCCTCTCGACGCATGTATTTAGTCCAGACCTACCACCGCCGTTTATAGAACCACAGGCGTGGCACAAGATTATCTCTGCGAGTGATGATGTGCAATGTCAGTTAAGTTTTTATTGTTTAGCACAGGATTATTTTTATAAGAAGTATCAGCTCAGCCCAACACATTCAGAGATTTTGGCAGCGACACCATATTTGCAAGGTGGTCGAGCTTTGGATGTCGGCTGTGGTCAGGGGCGTAATTCGCTGTACTTAAGTCAGTTGTCTGAGCAGCGTTTTGAGGTGGATGCATGGGATGTCAATCCACACAGTTTGCACAAGCTGCAAGAGGTGATCGCTGCGGAAGGCATTGAAAATATTCATGTACAGCAGCGTGATCTAAACGCTGACCCAAGCATTACAGGTACATACGACTTTATTTGCTGTACTGTGGTGATGATGTTTTTAGAGGCCAAGACAGTAAAGCCTCTGATTCAGCAGATGCAGCAAGCCACAAATATCAATGGTTATAACCTGATTGTCTGTGCGATGGATACGCCTGATCTGCCTGCGCAGCCTGACTTTCCATTTAGCTTTAAAGCAGGGGAGTTAAGTGCTTTGTATGAGGGCTGGAACATTGTGAAATACAATGAAAATGTCGGGGAGTTGCATCGGGTGGATGAGCAAGGCAATCGGATTAAGCAGCATTTTGCGACCTTGTTGGCGCAGAAAAATGAAGCATATGTTTTAATACCTTGAGTTGTTTAGATATAGTCTCCACTACAAACTTAGTATTTAAAAAAAATATTAAATAATTTTTTTTGCTTTCAATCTACTTTCGTTATTGTGAGGTATTAGATATTTCATCTTTATATAAACCTTCATAGTAACTAATAGTTCTTTTAATTTTTTTCCAGTGAGGTTTAATTTGCTTTTTAATGGCTGATTCTTCCATGATTTTAGATGCTCTTAAAGCATAACTAATATAGTTTCGTTTTCCAATATAAGAAAATTTACGATAAATATGTTTTTTGTTGAAAGTTAAACTTGGTTTATTTCTACGCAAACGTGAGCTATTAATTCGCACTAATTTTCTATAGCTCATTCTAATAGCTTTTGCAGATTTATAAGAATACTGAGCTAAACCTGAATGACGCAGTAAAATTTGTTGACCATCAAAAGTAAAACCTAAATATTGTAATGGATTATTTTCTTGAATAACTCCATCATTAAAAATTGAAATTTTAGTTTTAGAATCCTGAATTTCTAACTTTAACCTTTTAATTCTTTTTATGACATTTAGTAATACAGATGGGTATTCTTTAATAGGACAAATAATTAATATGTCATCACAATAGCGATAATATTTTCCATCAATTTCATTTAGCAAATCTGAGGTGAATTTATCAAAATCTATCATGTAGATATTCGATAATAAAGCACTTATAGGTGACCCTTGCGGTATACCTTTCTGTTCAGAGTTTACATTTATTAAGTTTTTATTTCTAATTTTGACTCTAAAATCATTTGAAGTACATAAGCGTTTCATTCCATCCAATTTTGAATTTTTATTTAAACCTAGTTGGCTTAAAATTTCATCACGATATACATAAGAATATTTGGTTATTGATTTGAAAACTTTGTAGTGATCTTTTGGAAGTTCATTGACTTTTAGTGTCTTTTTCCATGCAGTTTTTAATAATGAGTGGTCGAGTTCATCAAAAAAGCTTTTTACATCTAGACAAATAACTGCGCACGTCCTTTGATTCTTTATTTCATCAAAAACATTTTTTGCAAAATGAATATTATTTGGAGAGCCTTGTAATTTTCTGAAAGCAAGTATCGAATCATTAATATTTTCTTCATAAATAAGCTTTTCGTAATGTTCTGATAGAAGATGAGAATAATATGAATAGATGTGACTATCTATATGGGATGCATATTTGATAGGCCTAATTTTTAATATTGTTTCAAGATTTTTTTTATCTTTAGATTTTTTAACTTTATTCATTTTTACATCAAAATGAATAAAAGGAAAAAATGCATGTGATTGTATTTTAATTGGATTGGTGACGTAATTAAATATTTTGAGCGAATCTATTGAGTTATCAAAATGTAAATATTTTTTTCTACGCTTTTTAAAAAAATTTGAATCAATATTCATGGTTAGTAAACCCAAGGGAAAGGTTTGACGGTAGTCCTCACATAATGTGTTTCAATTAAAAAAATTAAAATTCCCAAGGGCATACTCAAGTGCCCATTTTTACGCACCCTCTAGAAGTTATGACCCCTACACCGTCTTTTGATCATATAAGGTGTATATTATGAGAAGCATTAACTACGTTCTACTAATTATCCTATGCTTATGTAGCGTATGGAGTTTAGCAGCTTGCAGTGTTTCACCAGAACTTTCAGAGATTATCTTAATGTTCATTGGTGCAATACTTGACAGTAAATTACCTTCCTCATGTACATTTACATGAGCAATATGATGATATTGAAAATATAAATTAAATTCAATATGTTATTAACTAAAAAAAACCCCGCTTTCGCGGGGTTCTTTTTATCTCAGTATTTAATTAAAAATTAAACACGTTCGATAATGGTCGCGATACCTTGACCCAAACCGATACACATCGTCGCAAGACCGATTTGTGTATCTTGCTGTTCCATAACGTTCAGCAAAGTCGTTGTGATACGTGCGCCAGAACAACCCAATGGGTGACCTAATGCAATCGCACCACCGTTCAAGTTCACACGGTCTTGTTGGTCATAAATGCCTAAGCCTTTAAGAACAGACAAACCTTGTGCTGCGAACGCTTCGTTCAATTCAAACGTTTGAATATCAGCAATTGACAAGCCAGCACGTTTAAGCGCTTTTTGAGTTGCTGGTACAGGACCATAACCCATGATCGCAGCATCACAGCCTGCAACCGCCATAGAACGAATCACAGCACGTGGCTTAAGACCTAAAGCTTGAGCACGTTCAGCAGACATCAGCAACATTGCAGAAGCACCATCAGACAAAGCTGAAGATGTTGCAGCAGTTACTGTACCGCCTTTCGGATCGAATACTGGACGTAAAGCTTGGAATGCTTCAAGGTTTGCATCAGGACGAATCACTTCATCGATATCGCACAGAATTTTGAAGCCATTTGCATCGTGACCTTCAACGCCCACGATTTCATTTTTGAAACGACCTTCTTGTGTTGCAGCCCAAGCACGGCGATGAGATTCCACACCAAATGCATCTTGTTCTTCACGCGAAATACCGTTCATACGACCTAACATTTCAGCCGTTAAGCCCATCATGTTAGATGCTTTTGCATAGTGCTTAGACGCTTCAGGGTTGATGTCGATGCCGTGCATCATGCCAACGTGACCCATGTGTTCTACACCACCAATGATGAAGATATCACCTTGGTTGGTTGCAATTTGCGCAGCCGCTGTGTGGATTGCTTGCATAGAAGAACCACAAAGACGGTTCACTGTTTGACCTGCAACAGTACGTGGTAGGTCTGCTAACAATGCAATGTTACGACCAATGTTCATACCTTGCTCTAGGGTTTGGTTTACACAGCCCCAGATAACGTCTTCAACTTCATTGGTATCAAACTGGTTACGAGCAACAAGCGCGCGTACTAATTCAGCAGATAAGCTGTCAGCACGTACGTTACGGAACATACCATTTTTGGTTTTACCCATTGCTGAACGTACGCCATCAACGATGACAACGTCACGTGGATTTAAAGTAGCCATTCACGTTGCTCCTTAACCGTAGAATTTTTTGTTGTTAGCAGCCATGTCACGCAACATTTGTGGCGCTTCATAAGCCTTACCTAAATACGCATATTTGTCGCAAAGCGCTACGTATTCAGCGACACCTGTTTGGTCGATGTAACGGCATGGACCACCACGGAATGGAGGGAAACCTACACCCATGATCATCGCCATATCTGCTTCAGCAGCAGTCGCTACGATGTTGTCTTCTAGGCAACGAACAGTTTCGTTACAGAACGTCAGCATCATACGGTCAATAATTTCTTGAGCGTCAAATTCACGTTTTTCCGCAGTTGCAACAGAAGCCACAAGTTCGTAAGCCACAGGATCAACCACTTTGGCTTTCTTACCTTTACGGTCAAGTTCGTATTTGTAGAAACCAACGTCGTTCTTTTGACCAAGACGTTTGTTTTCGTACATGGTTAAAGTTGCGCCTTTGTAGTTGGGCTTCATGCGGTCAGGGAAACCTTCTGCCATTACTTCCGCACCGTGTACGCCTGTGTCGATACCCACAACGTCGATGAGGTAAGCAGGACCCATTGGCCAGCCGAATTTTTCCATCACTTTATCAACTTGCTGGAAGTCAGCACCGTCTTTCAGTAGAAGGTCAAATGCACCGAAGTAAGGGAATAGTACGCGGTTTACCAAGAAGCCTGGGCAGTCGTTAACCACGATTGGTGTTTTACCCATTTTCTGAGCAAGAACCACAGTTGTCGCGATTGCTTCAGCAGATGTTTTCTCACCGCGGATCACTTCTACCAATGGCATCATGTGAACAGGGTTAAAGAAGTGCATACCTACGAAGTTTTCAGGACGTTGTAGGTTTTCAGCCAAACGTGTGATTGAAATTGTTGAAGTATTTGAAGCAATGATCGTATTGTCACGAACATTTTTCTCAGTTTCAGCAAGTACAATGCCTTTTACTTTTGGATTTTCAGTCACCGCTTCAATCACGATGTCCACTTCTTTAAACTCGTCATAGCTTAAAGTTGGACGGATGCGCGCAAGAGTTTCACCCATTTGAGCAGGTTTCATCTTCTTACGTTCAACTTGTTTGGTCAGTAAGCCATTTGCTTCTTTCATACCCAAAGCAAGTTGTGGATTACCAATGTCTTTCATGATGATCGGTGTGCCTTTGCTTGCCGCTTGGTAAGCAATACCACCACCCATGATACCCGCGCCTAATACAGCGGCTTGGTTGACAGGGTGCGCACCTTTTTCATATTTCTTCGAAGTTTTCTTCACAATTTGGTCGTTAAGGAATAAACCAATTAACGCACCTGCTTGTGGAGTTACAGCCGCTTTAGCAAAACCTTGCGCTTCGATTTTCAATGCTTCATCACGTGGAAGGCTTGCACCTGCTTGTAATGAGTCTAAAAGAAGTTTTGGCGCTGGGTATTGAGCAGGATTTGCTTTTGCAAGAACTGCACCTTTCGCTGTATTGAATGCCATCATTTGTTCAAGCATGTTCAATTTAACAGGATCTAATTTTTCTTGGCGTTTTGCTTTCCAGTCTACACGGCCAGCAATCGCTTGTTTCACAAGGTCAATTGCAGCGTCTTGTAGTTTGTCTGCAGCAACAACTGCATCAACAGCACCGTCTTTGAGCGCAGCAGCAGGCTTTTTCGGCGCAGCCATTGCCATCCATTCAACCGCATTGTCGATACCAATCACACGGCTTAAACGAACCGTACCACCAAAACCAGGGTAGATACCCAGTTTGATTTCTGGAAGGCCAACTTGTGCAGCTTCTGACATCACACGATAGTCACACACTAAGCACATTTCAAAACCGCCGCCCAATGCCATACCATTGATTGCAGCAACTTTAGGAACGTTTAGATCTTCAAACGCATTGAAGATGTCGTGAACAGGCAATGCCCAATCCACAATCGCTTGTTCGCCTTGAGCGAAGTTTTCACCGAATTCAGTGATATCTGCACCCACGATAAATGTAGATTTACCTGAAGTAACGATTAAACCTTTGATGTCACCGTTTGCTTTAACAGCGTCAATTGCAGCTTTAAAATCTTCAATTGTTGCGCGGTTAAATTTGTTGACCGACTCACCTTGTAAGTCAAAGCGGAATTCTGCAATTCCGTCCGAAAGCATTTGGACGGTAATGGCATTGCCAGCGTGGATCATGCCTGATCTCCTTTATTTTGGAGGACTTCTAAGTTGATGTTGTGAAGCGAGTACGCGGTTCCTGCGTACACTTTATGCCTCGCTAATCTTACGATAACTATATCTAAAAAGAACATAACAAGTTGTATCAAGCCGTGACGCTAGGGTCATCAAAATTTCTTTTGGAAATAGCCTTCGGATCTGCCTTTAAACGCTATCGCTCTGATTAAATATGTTGAAGCTTATGTTTCAGTTCACATTTTTTATAAATGTAAGCTATAGATTGAGATGCGAAAGAAAAAATCAAGAAAAAAGCAAGTGTATTTTTCGGCAGAATGGTCAATTCACTTTTACTATTGTCATCCATCTTTGCTGAGACACAGTGTTCTATGCTGCTTATTGAAGCGTCACTGAGCACTATGCTATACTCGCCGCGTTCTCAAAAGTTAATTTTTTATTAAGCACAATGCTTATTAGCACCAGGTCCTCATATGATTAAGTGGATTATCCTGGCGGTCTTTGTCATTTCTGCGTTTTATATCCAGCAACGCGGTAAAGTCCGTCATTCATTTTATCGTCAGTTTTTTGATCATTCGACATTGCTCGCACCGATCAATTTTCTCATGTACATGTTTTCAAAAGTGCCG
Source organism: Acinetobacter sp. YH12144 (assembly GCF_013418345.1). NCBI lineage: Bacteria > Pseudomonadati > Pseudomonadota > Gammaproteobacteria > Moraxellales > Moraxellaceae > Acinetobacter > Acinetobacter sp. YH12144. The sequence continues at coordinate 48,514 of NZ_VPCD01000021.1, forward strand.
AGCCAACCCTATATTGACACGCAGCATTTTAAAGATTTAAAAGTCTTAGATGAAAACTGGGAAATGATTCGTGATGAAGCCAAGGCCTTGTATGAAAAAGGGGGCATCAAAGCATCGAGTACTTATGATGACCTTGGATTTAACTCGTTCTTTAAAACCGGTTGGAAACGCTTTTATTTAAAATGGTATGACTCAGCCCATCCTTCAGCTGCTGAACTTTGCCCAAAAACTACGGCCTTGTTAAAAAATTTACCCACCATTAAAGCCGCGATGTTTACTGAGTTGGCGCCCGACAGTCGTTTAGTTCGTCATCGTGACCCCTATGCAGGTTCATTGCGTTATCACTTGGGCTTACTGACGCCCAATGATGACCGTTGTTTTATTGATGTCGATGGTCAGCGGTACTCATGGCGTGACGGCGAGAGTGTGGTGTTTGATGAAACTTATATTCACTATGCTGAAAATAAAACGGATCAGAACCGGATCATTTTCTTTGCAGATGTTGAACGGCCATTAAAGTCGAAGTGGATGGAAGCTTTTAACCATTGGTTTGGTAAAAATGTCATGACTGCTGCGAGTTCACCGAATGAAAGTGGTGATAAAACGGGTGGTTTAAATAAAGTGTTTGGCTATGTCTATCAAATTCGCATAAAAGCCAAAGCCTTGAAAAAAACCAATCGTTCACTGTATTACTTTTTAAAGTGGTTCCTGATGTTGGGGCTGTTCTTCCTGATTTTTGTACGTCCATATTTATTTTAAAAGTGGAATAAATATCGAAAAAATGCGCCCTTAGGGGCGTTTTTTTATGCTGACAGTCAGTGAAATATCAGTTATCTTGCAAGCAGAATAAAAATAATTATGCAGAGCAAATCAGCTAAATACAGGAATCGTGTTAGCCAAAATAAGCCAGAATCAGAATAAGCCAGAAAAAATGAGCCAATAGACGAGGAATATGATGTTGACGTCCGAACTTAAGCCCATGCAAAACCGTTGAGCTGAAAGAAACGCGTCATCATCAATGATAGCCAAAACCCAAGGGTGAAAACGGTGGAAACATTGCAGACCTACTGCATAGAAACCCTGTGTAAACGCCTGAAGAGAGGGATTTGGCGGGAAGGGGATCCGATTCATGAAAGCAACCAACCAAACATTGATGCATCAAATGCATATTTCGATGCAAGATATAGAACGACGTAAACAGTTGCTTGGCTTGACTGATTTAGAGCTGGCGGAATTGGCTTCGATTGGTGGAATTGTGGCGCCGATCCTCGACAGTATGGTCGATGAATTTTATGAAAATCAGACCTCAATTCCAGAAATTGCCACTTTGATTGGTGATCTTGATACCTTGAAGCGTTTGCAACGCGCGCAGCATCAATATTTATTGGATTTATTTTCCGGGCGCTATGACAGCGCGTATGTGAATAACCGTTTACGGATTGGTTTGGTTCATAAGCGGATAGGTGTAGAGCCGAAGTTGTATCTCTCTGCGGTGCATACCCTAAAGACCATGTTGTTTCGCTTAATTCAGCGTACCTTTAATGATACGGAACAATATCAGCGGATTATTAACACCTTGGAAAAGCTCTTTATGTTCGATACTACATTGGTGGTGGAAACCTATGTATGGAGTTTGATTAATGAGGTGAAGATCTCCCGTGAAAAAATGGAACAGTATGCGCATGCGCTAGAGTTTCGTGCACAAGAAATGGAAGAGCTTTCACAGCGCGATCCATTAACAGGACTCTTAAATGTCCGGCATTTATCGACCTTATTGACCAGTATTTTATATACCGCACAGCGTAATCATGAACCTGTGACAGTAGTGTTTATTGATATCAATGATTTTAAAAAGATCAATGATGAACAAGGTCATCCACGTGGAGATCAGGTACTACAAATGGTTGCTGCGGCCATAAAGTCGGTTGCACGTTCGGATGATCATTGCTTCCGTTATGGCGGAGACGAATTTTGTTTGGTCTTGCCCGGATGTAGTGAAAAGCATGTGGAAGGGAGTTTTATCCCGCGTTTATTAGAAGCAGTGGCTGAAATGGAAGCAGGCTTAAGTTTAAGTATTGGGTTGTGTCAAACAGACCATCAGCAAGGCTATGTAGATGCGATGAGCTTAGTACAACAAGCCGATGCTAAAATGTATCAAGAGAAAAAGAATTATAAACGTTTGCAGGAACAACCCATGTCGAAAGAAGCGTGATCTGAGCCTAGAGAATGTCAAAAATGACAATGGATGAATTGCAAAACTTGAGCTAAATGGGTCTTAATCTTCCTGGAAATAATGTGATAAATACGCTTATTTCCTGCAAAAAATAAAGCTGAAATAGCAGATGCATCCTTCAAAATCTTGTATAGAATAAAAGCTGTTGATGGGGGATAAGATGCAAGTTTTTCGTTCAAAAAAAGATTGGTGGGTGGTCGCATTTATTATTTGTATGAGTGGCTTGCTCATTCAATTATTACTGACGATGCAAGCTAAAGGTACCATGCAGCAATATCCTGTTCATACCGCCGTGTACGTGTTGACGGTGCTGATTTTATGGTGGCCTTTCAATACGCGTTATCAAATCACGAAAACACATTTGAATATCCGCAGCATGTTTGTGCGTTGGCGTATTCCATTGGTCGAGATTCAGCGCGTTAGTCCAAGTCAGGATTTATCTGCTGCGCCTGCGCTTTCGATTAAACGTTTAAAAATCGAATATGTGCAGGAGGGGAAAGCCAAATTTGTCATGGTTTCACCCAAAGACCAGCAAGCTTTTGCGCAGGCATTGGGCATCAACTTAAGTTGATTATCAATTTGGTTGCTTAAAATCAATAGAAAGCACGCGATCACGTGCTTTTTTATGAATTAAGTTCGTCGGTGATCACCAACTTGTCGTGTTGTGCATCTAAGTGTAATTGAGTTTGTTCAGGATACTGTAAAAAATACATCGCCAAAATTGGCTCAAGTTCTACTCGTATTTTTCGTGCTAAATGTCGTGCGCCATAACGAATATCATGGTTCTGATAAAAATGTGCTTTGGCTGCATCTGTGAGTTTGATACTGCGTTTTTGATGTTGTAGGCGTTGATTAAGTTTTTCCAGTTCAATCTCCACCAAACGGGGCAAGGCATCATCTTGAACGGGTTGATATTGCAGTACACGGTCAATACGGTTAATAAATTCAGGGTCGAATTTACGTTGCATGACTTTTTCAATAATGCTGCTGACCGGCACGCGTTTGAGACAAACCTTCTGTATTTTTTCGGGTAAAAAATTTAACTTATCTAGATATTGCTGTGCCGCTTGTGCACCGACATTGCTGGTCATAAAGATCATACAATTACGAAAGTCGATGGTTTTTGTACCTGAGGTTAGGGTTAATTTTCCGCTATCCAGCACATTCATTAAGCCGCGAAGCACTTCGGTTGACGCTTTTTCCAGTTCATCAAAAAGCACGATGCCCGGTCGGGTATGACTACCTGCAATGGCAACTTCATCAAATAAACTATGGCCTTCTTTAGAACCGACATAGCCCGGAGGCGCGCCAGTAATGGCAGCCGCATAATGTTCCTGTGCGAGCGTGTTCATATCAATACGGCAAAAGGCATCAGGTCGGCCATAAATCACTTCACTGATTAAACGCACAGTTTCGGTTTTACCAACACCTGTCGGTCCAAGCATTAAGGTTACGGAGAGCGGTCGTTCAGGACTGGAAAAATCAGCCTTGACCACATGCAGCATTTTTTCAATTTCGTCTAATGCTGCTTCTTGTCCAATGATCCGTTGCTTTAGGTGTTGCATAACGTCATGCGGTTCAAAATGAAAACGCGGCTTACCCATCAAACGGTTTTTTTCAGCAGTGCTCTGCGTCGAAGTTGTCGGGTGTACGACATGGATGGCGGGATTGGCGTTCGTCATGCATCATGTTCCTAAAGCGGGATGTTTTGAGCATAGCAAATTTAGAATTTTGCATTAATAGCTTTTAACAATCAGATCATTGCTATGAGCAACAATAAATTTGCGGGATTGCTTGAAAATGCAGATAAAAGCATCACATCATGTCAAAGAGCAATATCGAAGACGGAACAAGGCAAAAGTGAACGAAAACGCACGCGAACATATTGAAAAAATTCTGGCTAATATGACGACTCTACCCGGTGTTTACCGCATGCTGGGTAAAGACGGTGAGTTGCTGTATGTGGGTAAAGCAAAGAATTTAAAAAATCGTGTGTCGAGCTATTTTGTTAAAACCATTGAACATCCGAAAACACAGGCCTTAGTGGCACGAATCTACGACATTGAAACCTTGGTGGTGCGTTCTGAAACCGAAGCTTTATTGCTCGAACAAAACCTGATTAAGCTGCATCGTCCGCCCTATAACATCATGCTGCGTGACGACAAATCCTATGTCTATATTTTTATTTCAGCCGATAAACCCTATCCACGAATTGCCGCAGGGCGAGGCAAAGCGAAGCATCAGGCCGGTAAGTTTTTCGGGCCTTATCCGAGTGCTTATAACGCGCGTGATACTTTGGTGGTGCTGCAAAAACTGTTTAATGTGCGTCAGTGTGAAAATAGCTATTTTTCACAGCGCAAACGACCATGCCTGCAATACCAAATTAAACGTTGTTCCGCGCCTTGTGTGGGGTTGATCTCACCCGAAGATTATAAAGAAGATGTCAATAACTCGATTCGTTTCTTACAAGGCGACACCAAAGAGCTCAATCAAGAGTTAATTGGAAAAATGGAAGCTGCTGCCGAAGCTTTGGAGTTTGAAAAGGCGGTGTTTTATCGTGATCGTATGGCACTGCTGCGTGATGTACAAACCCAGCAAGCGATTTATAAAGTCAAAGGTGAGGCCGATATCATTGCCATTGCTTATCAAGCCGGTGTGACCTGTGTGCAGATTATGCATGTGCGCAATGGTAAAATGCTCGGCGGAAAGAGTTATTTTCCTGATATGCAGGGTGATGATCTAGGTCAAATGCTCTCGGACTTCATTGCCAATTTCTACTTTCAAGTTGCAGATGAGATTCCAACTGAACTCATCATCAATGTCGATATTCCAGATCGCAAAGACATGGAAGATGCACTACATCAGCACTTTGATAAAAAAATTCAAATCAAACATAAAGTGCGAGAAACTCGTGCCGAATGGCAAGAGCTTGCACAAATGAATGTGCAGCATGCGATTAAAGGTAAACTGGCTGATCATTTTGAATTGAATGAACGTTTTCATCAGTTAGAACAAGTGGTAGGGCGACCAATTGACAGTATTGAGTGTTTTGATATTTCTCACACTATGGGGGAGGCAACTATCGCGTCTTGTGTGGTCTTTGATGCTGGCGGTGCAAGAAAGCGCGACTATCGCCAATTTTCCATCAATGACATTACCGAAGGCGATGATTATGCTGCCATGCGTCAAGCACTGACCCGCCGCTATAAAAAGCATATGTTGCCCGATTTGCTATTAATTGACGGAGGCAAAGGTCAATTACACATGGCGATGGAAGTCATGCAGGAGCTCGAGCTCGATGCCTTTATGGTCGGGGTGTCCAAAGGCGAGGGGCGTAAACCAGGTCTGGAAACCTTGCACTTTACCGATGGTGAAAAAATCCAATTGCCCGAAGACCATAAAGCCCTGCATTTGATTCAACAGGTTCGTGATGAAGCCCACCGCTTTGCTATTACTAAACATCGAGCGAAACGAGATAAAAAGCGTGGCTCATCGGTACTTGAGGTGATTCCGGGCTTAGGGCCAAAACGTCGTCGGGATCTGTTGACCCATTTTGGTGGCATTCAGGGGGTACTCAAAGCTTCGGAAAATGATTTAAAACTTGTACCGGGATTAGGCGATGTGATGGCGCGCACCATTTATAAAATCCTGCATGAATAGCGCGAACTAAGCCCAATCGATGACGCATCAAGTCTGAATTTGCCAAAATGCTCATTGACGCATGAGTCACTGATCATTCACATCATTTGATTTTTATACAATGATATAAAAATCAAAAATATGATCAGGGATGATGATGTCACTCGCACAGTTGTATCAACATATTGAACACAATGAATGGGTTGAGATTCCAGAAGGATGGTTGCAAGGACGTACGATCTATGGCGGCTTAGTGGCTGGCATGATGATGCACAAAGCCGTTGCCATCATTGCAGATCCGCAGCGACGTTTACTCAGTTGTAATGTGACCTTTGTTGGGCCAGTACAATTGGCGCCCGTGCGTTTAAGTGCGGAAATTTTAAGACAGGGCAAATCCGTCACCACCATTGAAGTTCGACTTTGGCAAGATGATGCCGTACAAAGCATTTTATTGGCGAGCTTTGGTGTTCCACGTGAATCAAGCATTGCCGTCAATCAGGAGCGTCAAGCACCCAATTTTCCTGAAGTGAGCAGCTTAAAGATTGCCGAACATCATCCACTTGCACCCCAGTGCTTTCAGCAAATGGATTTGGTCTGGGTAGATGGGCAGTATCCATGTACAGCAAGTCAAAAGCCTGACTTTAGTGGTTGGATGCGTTTTAACCCAGAACGTCATGATAACCGTAAGATGACTGTTGCTGACCTAATGGTCTCGATGGATATGTGGCCGCCCGGTGTACTGCCTATGTACAAAACCATGGCACCTGCTAGTTCTTTAACGTGGACATTGACCTATGTACATCCCTTGCAATCAAACTTACATAATTGGTTTAAATATAAAGTATTTACCGATTATGCAGCGGATGGATACGCTACAGAATATGCTCATTTATGGGATGAAAATAACCAGTTGATAGCGATTGCGCGACAGACTGTTACGGTGTTTGCCTAGTGACACTGAGGGGCATTTCGTATAAAGTGAGTGCAACTAACGATGGATAAATCCTCAAATTATTCTGCATTTTCATCGTGCATGAGGGGAAAACTGGGGTGTCTATGACAACAGGTCGAATCCTGAATATTCCTAATATTTTAACATTGGCACGAATTGCTTTAATTCCTGTGTTTTTGTTGGTGGCGTATTGGCCACCTGCAATGGGCGTGGGTGAGCATGCTGCAAGCATGTCACGTCATATATTGCTGACCGCTATTTTTGTGATCGCAGCTGTCACTGACTGGTTTGATGGCTACCTTGCGAGAAGTTTAAATCAGACTTCAGCATTTGGACGTTTTCTCGATCCTGTAGCAGATAAGCTGATGGTCGCAACTGCGTTGATCGTCTTGGTGCAATGGCAACCGACCATTTCGATGGCCTTTGCAGCGATTGTGATTATTTCACGTGAAATTACAGTGTCTGCGCTACGTGAATGGATGGCTGAATTAGGCGCACGTACCAGTGTTGCGGTTTCAACCGTTGGTAAATATAAAACAGCATTTCAGATGATTGCGATCTCAGTATTTTTGCTGAATTGGCAACCCCTTGAAATGTTGGCGTATGGATTGCTCTATACAGCAGTGGTTTTAACTTTATGGTCGATGTTTATATATTTGAAAGCCGCATGGCCGTATTTAAAACAGCCTTGATGAAAAAATGTAGATTATTAAAAGCTCCGTTATCGGGGCTTTTTTATTGCCTAGCTTTTAGAAAAAATTGAGGGTTTGTCTAGTTTGAACAACGCTTCATTTGAATAGAGCTTGAAGTTAAATGTGAGACGTTAGCGCAAATTTTGGATAAAAAAATTCCCAGATTTTGGGGGAAATCTGGGAAGGAAAATCGGGGTTACTTATCGCTATTATGGAAGATGTTTCCATCTCCTTGATTGCTAGTATAGGAAAGCAGACTTAGAAATACATGGAGTTTCTTGTAGTGTAATGTTGTGTTTTATTGAGAAATGTATCACAAATTTACATTAAGAATTTTTGATACAAATTGGCCAATAACTTTGGTAGGTTTTGTTTGGATTTAAACGATAAAAGTCGATATATGTAATGGAAAAAATACAATTAACATTATTTAAATAATAAGTTCATTTATTTAAGTTTAAATAAAATTGATCAATGGATAAAAGATTTTCCAGCAATGATGAAGATCATTTCTGAATGAAAGCTTACACAGACGTCATCTTGGTTTTGCGAAAATAGCAGTGCTCCGAAGCAAAAAAGAGTCCTTTCAGACTTTATTTTGAAATTACGCACTTCGCTTGTCTTACGTAATTTTTAGAGCAATAAAAAAGAATCCCCAAGATTGGAGATTCTTTTCAATTCAAGCCTACGCGCAGCATAGCTGCTTGTCTTGCGGCGTGGCAGTACTCCTAAGCACAAAAAAGGGGCCCCTTTGGACTCCTTCATGACATTTGAAGCTACGCGCTTCGCTTGTGTTGCGTAATTTTTAGAGCAATAAAAAAGAATCCCCAAGATTGGAGATTCTTTTCAATTAAAGCCTACGCACAGCATAGCTGCTTGTTTTGCGGCGTGGCGGAGCAGTGCTCCTGAGTACAAAAAAGGAGTCCCATTGGACTCCTTCATGACATTTGAAGCTACGCGCTTCGCTTGTCTTGCGTAAAACTTAAAGCAATGCTTTAAGTTTTACTCAGGCTTTAGGCCTTCGGCTTTTTCTAAAGATTCATCATTGCTGAAGAATTTTTCACGTTGCTCTTCAAGGAACTTTTTCGCGTCAGCTTCAAACACGTTTAAACGTTTTTCATTGATCAACGTGGTTTGGTGTTTTAGCCATTCTTGCCAAGCTTGTTTAGATATCGTATCAAACAATTCTTGTCCCTTTGCACCCGGGAATGGTGCAAAGTCTAAACCTTCCATTTCAGCCTGATATTTACGGCAAAAAACTTGTCGAGACATATCAATACTCCATTTAACTTGAAAAAGTTATGCGTAAAGTTTTTCTAAACGTGCGTGCGCGCGTTCAATTGCTGCTTCAACTTGAGCAGGTGCAGTACCACCAATGTGGTTACGTGCATTGACAGATGCTTCGAGTGTTAAAGCTTTTTTGAAGACATCGGCCTGAATCAAGTCAGAGAACTGTTGAAGTTGCTCAAGGGTTAATTCTGAAAGATCTTTGCCTTCTTGAACACCGAGAGCAACTGCTTTACCCACAATCTCATGTGCATCACGGAATGCCACGCCATTTTTAACTAGGTAGTCGGCAAGGTCAGTTGCAGTTGAGAAGCCACGCAGCGCTGCTTCACGCATGATGTCAATGTTTGGCACTAGTGCAGGGATCATGTCGGCAAATGCCATGAGTGAGCCACGAACAGTATCGATTGCATCGAATAGTGGTTCTTTATCTTCTTGGTTGTCTTTGTTGTATGCCAATGGTTGACCTTTCATCAGGGTCAATAGGCTCATCAAGTCACCATATACACGGCCAGTTTTACCACGGATCAACTCAGGAACGTCTGGGTTTTTCTTTTGCGGCATGATTGAAGAGCCAGTGCAGAAACGGTCAGGAATGTTCACAAATTTGAACTGAGCCGATGTCCAAAGAATCATTTCTTCTGACATACGTGATAAATGCATCATGATGAGTGATGCTGCAGCATTGAATTCAATACCAAAATCACGGTCAGATACAGCGTCTAAAGAGTTTTCAGCTACAGCTTCGAAACCTAGTAGTTCTGCAGTGAATGCACGGTCGATTGGGTAGGTTGTTCCAGCAAGTGCAGCAGAACCTAAAGGCATACGGTTGGTCCGTTTACGGCAGTCAATTAAACGCTCTGAGTCACGTACTAACATTTCAAACCATGCCATTAAATGGTGACCAAAAGTCACTGGCTGTGCAGTTTGTAAATGCGTGAAGCCCGGCATGATGGTATTGGTATTTTTCGCCGCTAAGCCTAGGATGCCTTTTTGTAATTTTTTCAATAATTCTAAAATCGCATCGATTTCGTCGCGAACATACAGACGGATATCGGTTGCAACTTGGTCATTACGACTACGACCGGTGTGTAGTTTTTTACCTGTAATACCGATACGTTGAGTCAAGCGTGACTCAATATTCATGTGCACATCTTCTAGGTCAATGCGCCATTCGAAGTTACCCGCTTCAATTTCTGCTTTAATAGTGTTTAAGCCATTAATAATATCGTCACGCTCTTGTTCAGTTAGAACGCCAACTTTTGCAAGCATGGTTGCATGTGCAATTGAACCTGCAATATCTTGTTTATAAAAGCGTTGGTCAAACTGTACAGATGCTGTAAATTCAGCAACAAAAGCGTCAGTAGCTTCGGAAAAACGACCGCCCCACATGCCTGAAGTTTGGGCTTGTGACGGATTTGAGGAATTAGAAGATGTGGTCATGTCGGCTCAATAAGATAAAAAGCATAGAACTGAACAAGAGTATAGCAAATTCGAACCCAGTTGCCGAAGGGCAAGTTGATCAAACTTTTAGACAAGGTTTGGGCCTATGACAATTTCTGTATTTTCAAGAAAAATGGGCCGTTGGCATTATTTGTGGGAGCTTTTTCTTGCGGGCAATATTGTGGCGTTGGTCTTGGCTTTGGCACAAGCTCAATCGTGGCAAGCCTTAAGTGTTTACAGTGTCATGCAGCATGTGTTGTTTATTAACTGGATATTATTGGCATTTGCAGCATTTTCAGAGCTTTTGCAGAGCAAGACGCGTGGTTTAAGCATGAAAATGCTCATGTTTAGCGGGTTTGTTTTATTGCAAGCTTTGGTGTTATTCACCACCTTAATTTTAAATGTTTTGATCTATTTTGGTGAAAATTTCAGTTTAGCTGGTTTGAGTGCAGATGTTTTAACTGCTAGTGTGGTTTTAAATCTGAGCTATGGGGTATTACTTGGGGCATTTTGTTTTCGATATTTATATTTAAGAGAACAGTGGGGTCGACAACATCATAGTGAATTAAACTCACGCATTCAGGCTATGCAAGCTCGGATTCATCCACATTTTTTATTTAATAGCTTAAACAATGTGATTAGCTTGATTGCGATTGACCCAGATAAAGCGGAGCAAATGCTACTGAATTTATCTCGATTGTTCCGTGCGAGTTTTCAAGAATTGAAACTGGTGAGTCTCAAAGATGAGATCGATTTGTGTCAGCGTTATTTGGCCATCGAACAAATGCGATTGGGCGATCGGCTCAATGTGGAGTGGAAACTGGCCGACATTGAACAGTACGCTCAAGTACAAATTCCACTATTAACTTTACAACCTTTATTAGAAAATAGTATTTTTCATGGAGTCGAAAAGATTTTGACAAAGAGTACGATAAATATATTGATTGAAATATTACAAAATCAAATTAATATCGTTATTACAAATCCTTATACACAGGATACAATTAAATTACGTCAGGGGAATGGTATTGCCATCGAAAATGTGAAACAGCGACTTGAGGCATATTATGGTCAGCATGTCACTTTTCAAACCTACGCAGGCGAGGGAATGTATACGACTGTGGTGCAATATCAATATAAATAGAAATCTCAGTTGACCAATAAAAATAAATGACGTTAACGAGATAAGGAGGAGAAATGGACATCCTGATCTGTGATGATGAGCCTCTAGCAGTAGAGCGATTGTCACGTTTAGTCACTCAACTTGGACATCAAGTGGTTGCGAAAGCCTCACATGGTCAACAAGCGATTGACTTGGCTCAAAGCCTCGAGCCTGATGTCATCTTACTAGATATACAAATGCCTGAAATGGATGGGCTGACTTGCGCTAAATTGTTGCGTGAATTAGACCCCATGCCCGCTATTATTTTTTGTACTGCATATGATCATCATGCACTTGATGCATTTAAGTCGAATGCAGAGGGATATTTACTAAAACCGGTTATGCAACAGGAATTGCAGCAGGTTTTAGATCATTTAACTAAATTAACCCAAGCTCAATTGAGCACGATAAAACAAAAAGAAAATATGGACGAAATTAAAATCAGCCGCCATCAAATCGCGGCAAAGACTTATCGTGGTGTAGAACTGGTCCCTGTGGAAAATATTTATTATTTTCTTGCAGATCAGAAATATGTCACTGTTCGGCATAAAAATGGCAATGTACTTATTGATGAAACGCTGAAGGATTTAGAGCATGAATTTGGTGATCGCTTTATACGTATTCATCGAAATGCCTTGGTGTCTGTGAGCTTTTTAGAAGGTTTAGAAGTCGTAAGCTCGGGGCAGTATCAGGTGCGTTGTCGAGATTTAGAAGAGCGTTTGGCGGTCAGCCGTCGACATTTACCGAATTTACGTGAGCGAATACAAAAATTATAGGGCAAGTGTCAAAGCACATTGCGAATTAAGCTTGCATTTTCAACTGAGCAAGTTAAGTTTAGAATAATAGCCCTATAGACTGTATTTTAAAATTTATGAATATCCTTAAGATCGCAACTCGACAAAGCCCGCTTGCACTTTGGCAGGCGGAACATATTCGTGCACGCTTAGAAGCACTTCATGCAAATTTGAAAGTTGAGTTGGTGACCTTTGTGACCCAAGGTGACAAGATTCTAGATACCCCTTTAGCCAAAATTGGGGGGAAAGGATTATTTGTAAAAGAGTTAGAAGCGGCGTTGTTGGATGGTCGTGCAGACTTGGCAGTTCATTCGATGAAAGATGTGCCAATGGCTTTGCCTGAAGGTTTAAGCTTGGCCGTGATTTGTGAGCGTGAAGACCCATTAGATGCTTTCGTTTCAAATACTTATAACAGTTTTGATGATTTACCCCAGGGTGCGAAGGTTGGAACGTCGAGCTTGCGCCGCAAATGCCAAATTTTAAAACAACGTCCAGACCTTGAAATTATTGATCTGCGTGGCAATGTGGGTACGCGTTTATCTAAACTCGATGCGGGTAACTATGATGCGATTATTTTGGCGAGTGCAGGGCTGAAGCGTTTGGGCTTAGCAGAGCGTATTCGTCATACTCTTGAGCCTGTTGTGAGTTTACCTGCAGTTGGACAAGGTGCATTGGGCCTAGAATGTCGTAGCCAAGATCAAGCTGTATTGGATTTAATTTTGCCCTTAATGCATGCAGAGACCAATTCTTGTGTACGTGCAGAACGTGCTTTTAATGCATATCTAGAAGGTGGCTGTCAAGTACCGATTGCAGGTTATGCAACCTTAGAAAATGGTCAGATTCATTTGGAAGGTCGAGTCGGTAGTGTTGACGGTCAAACCTTGTTGAAAGCACAGCAAGTAGGTCTTCCCGAACAGGCTGAACAGCTCGGTGTCAAATTGGCCCAAGACTTGTTAACCCAAGGTGCCGGTGAAATTTTAAAGGCACTGTATTAATACATGCTTTTTATCAATACACGTCCGACAGATCGTGCAGCGCAGCTTAGCTTGACGCTGCGCTCTGCGGGTGTTGCTGTGGCTGAGCTTCCATTACTTGAGCTCAAGCCGCGGGCATGGTCAGAAGCATTGGCAGCGTGCTACGCCCAGTTGAGTGCTGCGGATGTATTGGTTGTGGTGAGCCCCTCTGCGGTCACCTTTGGTATACAAGGTCTGCGTAAGGCAGGCATTTCACTTGAACAGCTCGAACATACTCAATGGATTGCAGTCGGTGACGCAACCGCAGCAAAGCTGGCTGATTATGGCATTCACAGTGTTGTGCCGCAGGTGGAAACCTCAGAGGGAATGCTCACCTTAAGCCATTTAGAACAATTAGAGGCCGGGGCTTGTGTAGCGTTTTGGCGCGGTGAAGGTGGTCGTCAATTTATGATGCAGCAGTTGCTAGCACGTGGCATTCAGATTCTCAATTTTGTGCTATACGAACGGCATCTACCGGAAGAGACCACTCAAAAAGTAAAAACACTCATTTCTGAACATCAGTTGTCATCTCCGTATTGTATGTTGATCACCAGTGAGGCCAGTTGGCTCAATTGGCTTGACTTGATTCAGTCGCATTTATCAGTGCTGAGTCATGCACATTTTTTAGTTTTAGGTGTAAGGTTGTTCGAGCTACTTGAGCAAAGTCGTATAACACTGAACAAAGATTTTAAAATTATTCAACTCGAAGATTTAAACGCGACACACATATTGCAGCATGTGCAAGTCGTGCAGGGAAATACATGAAGAAGTTGTTTGTCGTTGTGGTCATTGTCGCCGTACTTTGGTTGGCTAAACTCAGTTTTGACTTGTTTCAGGTCAATGCTCAACAAACCGAACTGATGCAACAACAAACTTTATTGCAACAGCGCAATGCAGGTTTGAATGATCAGGTCGTGGCTTTGAAACGCCAGTTGAATGGCACAACGACCGAGATGTCGGCTGCAACGACATCGAATGCTTCGATTGCTGCTGAGGCGACCCATAGTATTGAGCCAATGATGGTTGTGGGCCAGCAACTTGATTTGGTTGAATTTGCCATGCAGCAACAACAATTTGCTGTCGCTTTGGAAAAATTAAACCAATTAGACCAACAATTAGATCAGTTGAGCTTGGCACCTGCACTGCGTATGAGTTTGCATCAGGTGATTCAAAAAGATCGTGAGACCTTAAAGCAATATGTGACAGAGCGTCAGTTGCAATCTGATAAAGTGAAAAATACCCTGCAATCGATCGATCAATTGTTAGAAAAAGAAATATTAAAGCCCTATAGTTCTAAAGAGCAGCAAAAGGGTCTTTCTTTTTGGCAAAAATGGATTCAAGTCGAATCAGTCGAACAACCAAGTCCCGTATTAATGCAGCGTAGCTTGGTATTAAAAGAAATGCAGTTACGTTTAATTTTGGCTCAGCAAGTTTTAAATCAAGGACAATATCCTCAATTTCAACAAGAAATCACTGAAATTATGCAAATTATGCAGCAATTGCCAGATGCTTCATTAAAACCAATACGCCAACGTTTAGAACAATTAAAGGACATTCCGGTTATTTCTGTACCGCTATTAAATACTCGGGCACTCATAGGATAATCGACTATGAAACATATTTTATTGGCCTATTTATTTATTAGCTTATTGGTTGTTGCCATTATTAGTTTGCTGAGTTTTGGACATGGTGCAGGCTATGTCTATTTATACTGGCGTGAATGGCAAGTTCAATCTAATATTTGGTTTTTAGCATTATTGCTGGCACTACTGAGTTTGTTCGTGCAAATGCTTTGGTATGCGGTTAAACGCTATTTAAGTCGAGAACAGCGTAAATCTGAAACAGTCTTTAGTTTTAATAAACTACATCCCTATGAGCAATTGGCTGTCATTTGGCTTTTAAATGCTGCGCAAGATCAAAAAAACTTTATTCAGCAAGCTTTTACTGAGTCTGGATTATTAAAAGGGGTGATCGATGCGCGTTTATATTGGATTCAGCAACAATATGAAACAGCATTAAATGCATTAACTCAGACCAACCCAATGGCTTTTGAGCTTGCAGAATTGCAACGGATTGAAATTTATTTGTCTCAACAACAGGGTGAAAAGGCTTTAACGCATCTCGAATTTTTGAATCAACATGAATTATCGCCATGGTTGCAAAAAGTCAGCACGGCCTATGAGCAGCGTTTAACCACGCTATGGGGCATGTTTGCGTTGCAGTTTCCTTGGTTGTATTTGCGTTCGACACGTTATGGGCACTTAGATGAGCTGACAAAACAAGCTTGGTTGGAGCAACTATTATCTGCATTTGATCAAGCAGATGTCGATGACTTACAGCACCTAAAGCAGCGTTATTTGGATTTGCAAGATCAAATAACAGAGCGTAAATATGTGGTCAAAGTGCTTTGGTTAAAAGTCTTGTCTCGTGTGCCAGAGATGAGTCAGGAACATGAGCAATTGGCTATTCATTTACTGGAACAGCAATTTAACAAAGAAGTGTTCTTTTTGTGGTTCCAGCAAAAAATGCTGAAGCAAAACCCTGACTATGTGGCTGTAGAACAGCAGATTCAACGTTGGGAAGGAAAGTATCCTGCGCTGCCTGTTTTTAGTTTTGCAAAATGGAATATTTACCAAGCGACAGCACGTCAAGCTGAGGCGGATGCATTATTAGAATTATATCCAGATGATGTATTAATGAGTTATTTACGTATCAAGTCAGCTTTAAATCAGCAGGATGACTTGATCAAACAATTAAATTTAATATTTGAAAATAATGCCAATTTTATGGAAATTCGAATATAAGGACATAATATGCAAGAAGATTTAGCTCAATATTCATTGGTTCATACTCAACACGTCGCTTGGGGGGATATGGATGCTTTTGGGCATGTAAATAACGTGCATTATTATCGTTATATGGAAAGTGCGCGGATTGGTTATTTAGACCAGTTGGATATATTTGATCAGTCTGTGGTTACGGTTGTGGCTTCAAGCCAGTGTAAATATTTAAGCCCCGTGATTTATCCTGATATTTTAAAAGTGGCAACGCGCGTTGAAGAATTAAGGAATAGTGCATTTCGTATGAGTTATATATTATGGAGTGAAAAGCAACAAAAAATCGTTGCAACAGGCGATGCAGTTATTGTGTGCGTGGATAAAACTACCCTACAAAAAACTTCAATTCCAGAAAGTATAAAGACAAAAATAAAAGCTTTAGAGATTTCAGTGGGAAATAATATTTAAATACAATTTAACTTTATATATTTTAAGGAGTCGTGTTAAAATATTGTAGTAAAATGAAAATTATTTATTGAATAAAAATTTTATTATAATATTATGAGCGAGTTTTCATAAGCATTATTAAAATGAAATTTCGGAGTTAAAGATTATGCCTGATATTAGTAATTTATCAGTTGAAGAGTTAAAGAAGCTTCAAGTAGAAGCTGAAGCACTGATTGCATCTAAAAAAGATCAAGCGATTGAAGATGCGTATAACCGTATTGTTGAAATTGCAGAAAATTTAGATTTAAGCGTTGAACAAATTCTTGAATTTGGTTTAAGCAAACGTAAAAAATCAACGCGTAAAGCGGTTGAGCCACGTTACCGTAGCAAAACCAATGCAGATGACACGTGGACTGGTCGTGGTAAACAACCACGTTGGTTAGTGGCTGAGTTAGAAAAAGGCGCGAAACTAGAAGACTTCTTAATTTAAGAACAATTCATGAAATCGTCATATCCTGAGTTCAGGATAATTAAACCAGGCAAATGCCTGGTTTTTTTATCTCTTTGAATTGGCTATGCAGAAAAAGTATGCATAATGTGTCTATAAAGAAAAATGTTTAAATGATGGAAAAAAATTGATGGATCGGTTGTGGTGGGATGATCAATAAAACTAATAATATTCGGTGGCTCATTTTTGCTGCGATCAGTTTTTTAATTTTCGTTATGCTGCAAGTGCCAGCAGCGTGGCTCATTACAAAGTTTTATAAAAATAACCAAATGCTACATAACGTCAGTGGCAATATTTGGCATGGGCAAGCAGATTGGACACGAGGAAATTTGAAAGGCTCGTTAAACTGGAACACACGCCCGTGGGACTTGATTTTATTACGCTTGGGTGCAAATGTTGAAATTCATAGTGGCAATACCAAACTGCAAGGTGTTATGGGGTATGGTTTTGGCAAAAGTATCAGCATCAAAAACTTAGAGGGTCAAATTGCCCCTGAAACTTTAAAAAGTTTTGCCGATTGGCAATGGCCAACGAATGCCATTCAATTAAAAGATGTGCAGTTTAAATATAAGCCACAACAGGGATTTAGTCAGTCATTAGGCGAGATGCAGTGGGCAGGTGGGGATTTATCCTTTAGCTTTGCACAGCGTCAAGAGTCAATGAATGTGCCTGCCATGTTAGCTCAATTAAAAGACGATAATGGCAAATTGTCGATTGATGTTCGAGATCAACGCGAACAAAAGATGATGAATTTATCACTTGAGCCAGACCTCATGTTGGATGTGCAATTAACCCAGCGCTTTTTGATGAATGTTGCTTCCTATGAAGGTAAGGCAGGATTAGATACGTATGTGATTAGTTCGCGTCAACCTCTATTGAGTGGGGTGAACTGATGGCTGACTATTTCGAAAAAATCCGCGAGATCAATTGGAAGCAAACAGATCGACTTGCACCTGTGGTCTTGGCTTTAATAATTTTGTACCTGTGCTGGAAGTTAGCCGCTTTATTTTGGTTATTGATTGCACCGCCACAAGCCATGCAGTTAGACCGAGTTGAATTGGGTTCACAGCAAACGCAAGTTCCTAATATTAGCTCTTTTGCCTTGTTTCAGGAAAACCGCAGTTCAGCAGCTGACGCGCAGTTAAATATGGTGTTACAAGGTGTGGTGGTTGGACAGCCAAGTCGCTACTCGTCGGCAGTGATTAAGGTCAATGAGAGTTCAGATCGCTACTTGGTTGGAGAAACCATTCAAGGTTCATCATATCAACTGGCTGAAGTTTATTGGGATAAGGTGATTTTAACGCAGGGTAATGGTGCACGGCGTGAATTAGCGTTCCAAGGTATTGAAAACGGATTAGATCAACCGATTGTCCCTACAGCCAATGCAACATCAGGCGGATCTTTGCAAAATAACAGCATGCAAAATGCAGCTAATCCTGCAAATTCAGGGCAAGGCACGACGCAGTCCGCGATTGGTCAGGCCGTACAACGCATGACAGAAAATCGTGAGCAATATCTGCAGGAAATGGGGGTGAATCCATCAGGTAATGGTGGGTTTGAGATTTCAAATCGAACACCTGCTGCCTTGAGAAATAAATTGGGTTTGCAACCGGGTGACCGCATCATGTCTTTAAATGGGCAGGCAGTCGGTGCAGGACAATCTGAGGCGCAATTATTAGAACAAGCCCGCCGTGAAGGGCAGGTGAAACTTGAAGTCAAACGTGGTGATCAAGTGATGACCATACAACAGGATTTTTAGTGATGTTTCATCACTTTATAGGGTTAGGAAACACAGGCGTATATGGCTTTATTTAATAATAACCGTTCAACTTTAGCTGCCTATGCCATGGTGCCCTTGGTTGCTATGGTCAGCACAGCAAGTTATGCACAAACATGGAAAATCAATTTACGTGATGCAGATCTTACGGCATTCATTAATGAAGTCGCAGATATCACGGGGAAAAATTTTGCAGTTGATCCACGGGTACGAGGAAATGTAACGGTTATTTCCAATAAGCCTTTAAATAAAAATGAAGTCTATGACCTGTTTCTCGGTGTATTGAATGTCAATGGCGTGGTGGCGATTCCATCGGGCAACACCATTAAACTGGTTCCAGACAGTAATGTAAAAAGCTCGGGCATTCCTTATGATGCGCGCCACCGTGCGTCTGGAGACCAAATTGTCACCCGAGTAATTTGGCTTGATAACACCAATGCCAACGACTTAATTCCAGCCCTACGTCCACTGATGCCGCAATTTGCACATTTGTCAGCAGTGGCGGGGACCAATGCGCTGATCGTCTCAGACCGTGCTAGTAATATTTACCAGCTCGAAACGATTATTCGTAATTTAGATGGAACGGGTCAAAATGATATCGAAGCCGTGACGCTGCAATCGAGTCAGGCCGAAGAAATGATTGGGCTGTTAGAGTCGATGAGTTCGACCGGCGCATCAAAAGACCCGAAAGGTTCACGAATTCGTATTATTGCGGACAATCGAACCAATCGTATTATCATTAAAGGTGATACAGCGACACGTAAGCGTATTCGTAAGATTATTGAGACCTTAGATGTGCCTGCTGCAGATCGATTGGGTGGATTGAAAGTTTTTCGTCTAAAGTATGCAAGTGCCAAAAACTTGTCAGAAATCTTACAAGGCTTGGTCACAGGGCAGGCCGTTTCGAGTACAAATTCATCGAATAGCTCAAATAGCAGCACGATGAACAGTTTAATGAATGATAGTAACAGTTCGAATTCACAGTCATTCAGTTCACAAAATAACACCAGTTCAGGTATTAACCTCAACAGTAATAACTCTTCCAATAATACGCAAAACGGTATCTCAAGCTTTAATGCCAATGGCGTGAGTATTATTGCTGATGCCACACAAAATGCACTGATTGTGAAAGCAGATCCGCAGCTCATGCGTGAAATTGAATCTGCGATTCAGCAGCTCGATATTCGTCGTCAGCAAGTGCTGATCGAAGCGGCGATTATTGAAGTTGAAGGCACGGATACCGATCAGCTCGGTGTGCAATGGGCGTTGGGAGATATCAGTAGTGGTATCGGCTTAATTAACTTTGATAACTTTGGTTCTAGTTTAAAAAATATTGCCGCAGGTTATTTAACTGGTGGTGCTGCGGGTGCGGGTAGCGCGGTGAGTGCGGGTACTTCTTTAGTTCTTGGTGATTATCGTGAAGGCAGTGATGGTTCGCGCAAACTCTATGGTGCGATGATTCAGGCCTTAAAAGAAAAGACCAAATCCAATTTATTATCTACACCGTCGATAGTGACGATGGACAACGAAGAAGCCTATATTGTGGTGGGTGAAAACGTTCCATTTGTGACAGGTTCGGTCACCACCAATGGTGGTACAGCCAATCCGTATACATCGATTGAGCGTAAAGATGTCGGTGTTACTTTGAAAGTTGTGCCGCATATTGGTGATGGCGGCTCGGTGCGTTTAGAGGTCGAGCAAGAAGTTTCTGATGTAAAAGACAATAAAGGTCAAGCGTCGGACTTAGTTACGACTAAACGTGCGATTAAAACCTCGATCTTGGCAGAGCATGGTCAAACGATTGTGTTGGGTGGTTTGATCTCGGACAATACATTGCATGGGCGTCAATCCGTTCCGGGGCTCGGGGCTATTCCTGTACTGGGCAAACTTTTTAGCTCGGAAGGAAAATCCAACAGTAAACGCAATTTGCTGATCTTTATTCATCCGACCATTGTTGGAAATTCTGCTGATGTGAAGAAAATGTCTCAGCAACGTTACAGTCAGCTCTATAGTCTGCAACTGGCACTGGATAATGACGGTAATTTTGCGAAATTACCTGAAAATGTGGACGATGTGTATCAGCAGCGCATACCTGTTTCAAAAGGTACAGCACCAGCCCCTGTGTATAAGACGGTACCTACAGCACCACAAACCACACAGCCAGCGGCAGTGGTCTCCACGCCAGTCGCCATTGAACCTGCAGTGAAGCGCCAAACCATAACCGTACCGAATGGCAAAGTGGCGGAAACTCCTTAGGTTAGACAGTAGGGTGGTTTAGCTTTGAAACCACTGCATGCTATGATGAAAAAAACGAGCAATAGAGAATTAACTTCATGACTTGGAAAATTCAAGCAATTTCTGGTGATTTAACAGGACAAGAAATTAGTATTGAGCGAGATATGTTGGTGGGTCGTCATCAACAAGCAGATATTGTTTTACAAGAATCTGATGTATCGCGTAAACATGCTGCCTTTGTACTGAAAGATCAGGCACTCTGGTTGCAAGATCTCAATTCATCCAATGGGACGTTTATTAATGATGTCCGTTTGACTGGTGAATCACTTTTAAAAGAAGGTGATATTGTACAGTTTGCCAGTGTGAAGTTTAGTTTATTGGCTCCAGCTAAAGCTGTTCAGATCCCAGCGGATATTGAACAAAGCGTTGAAGCGTTGCAAACAGAAGAAATTACACCTGTTCAGCAGCCGTCTGAAGCTGTTGCGGTTTCTGAAACTGCGGCACAAGAACCTGTTGTTAAAACGTCTGAAACTGAGACACAAGAGCCTATCGTTAAAACTGCAGCACAACAAATGAATGATCAAGGGATGCCAGAGTTGAAAGAGCGTGATGGTTCAGTTCAATTGACTCGTGATGGTATGCCGACCAATGTGGGTGTGCCTAAACCTGCGCCAATCCCTGAGGGAATTGACATTACTGCTGCTCCGAAAAATGAAGCATGTGATGTAGAAATTCCAGCGACATGTGTAGAGCAAGAGCGTGAAGCGCAAAAAAATGCCTCTGTAGGCTTAATCTCAGTCATTGTTTTAATCATTCTTGCAATTATTGCATGGGTGTTGTTTAAATAAACCGAGACATTCCTCAAAAGGCATGCATGGGCATGCCTTTTTTATGGGGAAAATTTACAAAAAAATAGAGGGACATTATGTTTGAAGTTCGTTTAGCAGAACGCCAAATGATTTTATTTGATCTGGATGGAACGCTAGTCGATTCAGCATCTGACTTACATCGTGCGATGAATATGAGTCTAAATGCGTTGCAATTACCTTTGGTCACAGAAGAGCAGGTGCGAAACTGGATTGGGAAAGGGACTTCATTATTTTGTCATAGCGTACTTGAATACTTGACCGGAAAGGTGGATGCCGCACAGCACCACCTTTTACTGGAAACTTTTCTAAAAATTTACAATGCCGATCCTTGTGTCTTGACGCAGCCCTTTGACGGCATTCTATCGTTCTTGGATTGGGCAAAAGCAGAGCAGAAAATTCTGATTTGTGTAACCAATAAACCAGAGCAACCGGCACGCAGTATTGTACAGGCACTGGGTATGCATGATTACTTTGATGATGTGATAGGCGGAGATCGTTTTGAAGAGCGGAAACCACATCCCAAGCAGCTAGAGTATTGTGCGGAACATTATGCCTTGCCAAAACAGCAAATTTTGATGGTGGGTGATTCTGTCAATGATGTAGAGGCAGCACGTCGTGCTGGTATTGATTGTATTGTGGTCAGCTATGGCTATAATCATGGTGAAAATATTCGAGATTGTCAGCCGCAGCATGTGGTCGATAACTTAAAAGAATTATTGGGTTGAAATAATTAGGGTTAAGGAAGTGAAAATGAGCAAGTGTGTAGGTTTTCGATGGCGTCACTCAATCAGCATGAGAAGAAATTAACTGAAATTGACCACGCGAAATATAGAGAAACCGAGATGACTACACAAACTCAATTTGAACAACTGAAATCTGCTGGATATAACTTGATTCCAGTCTATCGTCAGCGCTTGGCAGATACAGAAACTCCGCTGTCTGTCTTTGCGCGATTAAAACAACATAAACAAGCCTATTTATTTGAATCTGTAGAGGGTGGCGAAAACTGGGCACGTTACTCCATTATTGGTTTGGGTGAGTCCACCGTATTTTCGTGTAATGAAGGGCAGTTGACCGTTCAACATGTTGATGGTTCGATTGAAAAACAACAATGTGCAGACCCATTTCAATACATCCGTGACTTCCAAGCACAATATAAAGTCCCTACACAGCAAGATTTGCCTACGTTACCGAGCTTTACCGGTGGATTGGTTGGATACTTTGGTTATGACGCTGTGCGTTATATCGAACCGAAGCTCAATAATGTGCCAGAAGCTGACCCAGTCGGGATTCCAGATATTTGGATGATGCTATCTAAAACCGTCATTGTCTTTGATAACCTCAAAGATACTTTATTCTTAATTGTACATGCCGATGTAAATGATGCTGAGGCCTATACCCAAGCGCAGCAACAATTGGATGAGCTAGAAGAACTTTTGGCAACCCCAATTGCACTCAAAGCAAATAAGCATACTGCACCACAGTTTGAATCCATCACTGGACATGACAACTTTATTGACTCTATTGCAAAAGTAAAAGAGTACATTAAAGCCGGTGATGTGATGCAGGTTGTGCCGGGCCATCGTATGGTATCCGATTTTGATGGTGAGCCTTTGCAGGTCTATCGTGCACTACGTCACCTCAATCCATCTCCATATTTGTTCTTGGTGCAAGGGCAAACACTTGAGAATGACATTCCCTTTCATATCGTCGGTTCATCACCTGAAATTTTGTCCCGCCTAGAAAATGGTGTAGCAACAGTTCGTCCTTTGGCGGGCACGCGACCACGGGGTAAAACCAAAGAAGAAGATTTAGCACTTGAAAAAGATTTGCTATCTGATGAAAAAGAAATTGCAGAGCATTTGATGTTGATCGATTTGGGTCGAAATGATGTTGGACGTGTTTCTAAAATCGGTAAAGTTCACGTGACTGATCAAATGGTGATCGAACGTTATTCGCATGTCATGCACATTGTGTCAAATGTACAAGGTGAAGTACGTGATGATGTCGATGCTTTGGATGTTTTTAAGGCAACATTCCCTGCGGGTACGCTTTCAGGCGCACCAAAAATCCGCGCTATGGAAATTATTGACGAAGTTGAACCAGTAAAACGTGGAATTTTTGGTGGTGCTGTTGGTTATTTAGGCTGGCATGGGGAAATGGACATGTCGATTGCGATTCGTACCTGTATAATTCGAGAAAATAAGGTCTATGTTCAAGCTGGAGCAGGGGTAGTTTATGACTCAAATCCTGAATCAGAGTGGAATGAAACCCAAATAAAAGCTCGCGCAGTGATCAAAGCGGTTGAATTATCATCAAATGGATTGATTTTATGAGTTTTTCACGTTTTTTTTAGAAAAAACACTTGCAAGGATTTCAAGATTTGCTAAACTGCACACCGTTCCGATACGAAACGTACGAAACACTAAGAAACGCCGGCATAGCTCAGTTGGTAGAGCAACTGACTTGTAATCAGTAGGTCCACAGTTCGAATCCGTGTGCCGGCACCATCTTAGAAAGTTTGAGAGTGAGTAGAAAGAACGACACTGAAGTAAGTGTAAAATGGTGAGGTTCCCGAGCGGTCAAAGGGGGCGGACTGTAACTCCGCTACGAAAGTTTCGAAGGTTCGAATCCTTCCCTCACCACCAATTTTAAGACTTCAATAAGTGGTTTGTACCAACATCGTGCGGGAGTAGCTCAGTTGGTAGAGCGGTAGCCTTCCAAGCTACATGTCGCGAGTTCGACCCTCGTCTCCCGCTCCATATCTATTGAAGTGCTTATATTTGCTCTTATAGCTCAGTGGTAGAGCACTCCCTTGGTAAGGGAGAGGTCTCGAGTTCAAATCTCGATAAGAGCTCCAGATTTTACAGTTTAGCAACTTTAAATGTTGCACAAGATTCCAGAAGCAGGCTTTTTAGTCTGCTTTTCAAGTATTGGGTGTTTATTTTTTTAGGCGATATGTCGGAGCTGGGTTTTACTCAGAATTGTGTTCGACGTAAACGAGGAAGAAAAGCATGGCTAAGGCTAAGTTTGAACGTAATAAGCCACACGTTAACGTGGGCACAATCGGTCACGTTGACCATGGTAAAACGACTTTAACAGCTGCAATTGCAACTGTATGTGCAAAAAAATTCGGCGGTGAAGCGAAAGATTACGCTGCAATCGACTCTGCACCAGAAGAAAAAGCAC
>NZ_VPCD01000022.1:0-66429 GCF_013418345.1 Acinetobacter sp. YH12144
TAGCAATGATGATATGGACTGGTATATGTATAAAATCAGACATTTAGTTGAAAATGCATTTTGTAGATTAAAACAATTTAGAGGAATTGCCACAAGATACGATAAGCTAAAACGTAACTATCAAAGCACTGTTGCTTTAGCTTGTATATTTATATGGTTGCCTCTTTAGCTCAATTTATCGGCTGTAAATGTCAACACACCCTATATAAGTGATAAAAAAATATTCAAAAAACCACCAAAAAGTGGTTTTTTGAATTTTGTATTAATTGGAAAATTATAAGAAATTAAGAAAAATGATATTGATAAATATAATGAATTTAGAATGAAGACATTAAATTGATCGTTTTCTTAATTTAATAAATTGCTTAATATTTAATTTAGTATCTAAAAATATGATAACATGTGCACATTCTAAACAGTGGCTTAGATTGAGTCAGCCTTTAATTTTCAATTTATGCACATGAATATTTTTAATATTTATCGTATAGAGCGAAATTACAATCGCCAGCACTCATCTTTACAAGCCTGTTTCTTCCGCAGTTAGCGGATATCTCTTTGATCAATTTTGATCTGTCTTACAAATAAAACGGAATAGGGAAGGTATATCTTCATTGAAACCGTCATGGTATTCCAATGTGAATCCAAATGTGTTTATTAGCACAGTTGTTATTATCGGCATTTTCATTGCCATTGTATTTTTAGCTCCCAATGCTTTTGATCTAATTACTAAACAACTAAATCAATGGGTTACAAACTCATTCAGTTGGTTCTATGTGTTATCTGTAGCCATTTTTCTAATAGTGCTTATTTATATTGCCTGTTCAAATATGGGTAAAATTAAATTAGGTTTAGACCATAGCCAACCAAAATATAGTAATAGCTCCTGGTTTGCTATGTTATTTACTGCTGGTATGGGTATTGGCTTAATGTTTTTCGGTGTCGCGGAGCCAGTGATGCACTATGTATCACCTCCAACTGGTGATCCTGAAACGATCCAATCAGCGCAGCAAGCCATGCGCGTAACCTTCTTCCACTGGGGACTTCATGCATGGGCAATCTACACCATCGTTGGCTTAGCGTTAGCTTACTTTGCTTATAGACACAATCTACCTCTAAAAATTCGCTCTGCGTTATATCCTCTCATAGGAAAAAAAATCTATGGTCCAATCGGTGATGGTGTAGATACCTTTGCGACGATCGGTACTGTATTTGGTGTCGCAACGACATTAGGTTTTGGTGTAACCCAAATTAACTCCGGCCTGAATTATCTATTCAGGATTGAATATTCAACGACGACGCAACTAATTCTAATTGTCATTGTTACGGCTATGGCCTCTTTGTCCGTATTTATGGGCTTAGACAAGGGTATTAAACGATTATCAGAGATCAATTTAGGCTTAGCATTAACCCTCTTATTATTTGTATTTTTTGCTAGTTCAACAATATTTATATTGCAAGCGACTATACAAAATGCTGGTCAGTATTTTTCAAACTTATTTAACATGACCTTTAATTTATATGCCTATCAATCTGATGGTTGGATTGGTGGTTGGACAATTATGTACTGGGCATGGTGGATTTCATGGTCGCCATTTGTAGGTATGTTTATTGCGCGTGTGTCTGAAGGACGTACTATTCGTGAGTTTATTGTAGGTGTTTTACTTATACCAACAGGCTTCACGCTGATCTGGATGGGAGTGATGGGCAACGCTGCACTCTATAGCATCTTAAACGAAGCGAATACCTCACTGATTTCTGCAGTACAACGAGACTCATCCGTTGCGCTATTTGAGTATTTAGGAACTTTGCCATTCTCAGGCATTATGAGTTTTGTTGCGACCATATTGGTTATGCTATTTTTTGTGACTTCAGCGGACTCTGGTGCACTTGTTACAGATTATTTAACAGCTAAATCTGAGAACTCCCCAACATGGCAACGATTGTTTTGGACAACTCTAATGGCTGTTCTTGCGATTGTTTTGTTGTTTGCAGGAGGTTTAGGTGCTTTACAATCTGCAACAATGTTGAGTGCATTACCATTCACTTTTGTAATGCTTTTAATTTGCTGGGGCTTAGTCAAGGCTCTACATTTAGATGCAACCAAGATGCAAGCATTACAGGATGCGCGTATTACACCTAGAGCAATTCATAATCCAAGAAGTTGGCAGCAACGTTTAGGATTGATTATGCATTATCCGCATACACGTGAAGAAGTTGAACAATATATTGATACAACGGTAAGCCAGGCATTTTCAAATCTACAGAAAGAGTTTAAGCGTCGTCATTTAGATGTGACGGTAAACACGATAGATGATGGCTTGCAGCTTCGTGTAAACCATCAAGATGAGATTAACTTTATCTACCAAGTAGTTGTCCAAGAAAAAAATACACCAAGCTTTATGATTGATTCAGGAGAAATTACGCAAGATTATCAAGCTGAAGTATTTTTGAGGGAAGGTGGTCAAAATTATGACATCATCGAATGGACGCAAGAAGATATCTTGCAAGATGTCATTGATCAATATGAGCGTCATCTGCATTTTTTAAATTTAGTTCGAACTAAGAGCCAATAGATAAAAAACCGCCCAAATGGGCGGTTTTTATTAACATATGAGAGTTTTATAAGTAAAAATAACATATTGTTTAATAAATAGAATAATGAGGAAATTTGATATTTTGATAAAATTGTACAAATTTTGAAATAATTTAATTAAAATAAATTTGTATACTCGTCATATCCTAACCAAGCCTTTTAGATGCAAAAGCATACAACTCTGAAAAGTTTATAACTTACTGTAAATACTAAGGAATACAGTTTGATGCTTAACATTCCAATCCAATCCAAACTCGGTGGATTCTACTTTTTCTATTATTCAATAGTGGGTACATTCATGCCGTATTGGAGTTTGTATTTAGAGGATCAAGGGTTTAATTATCAAGAAATAGGTGTTTTATCTTCGATTGCAATTGTGACACGTTTTTTTGCCCCATTTATTTGGGGGTGGATTGCGGATAAATCCGGCAAGCGTATGCTTTTAGTTCGAATTGCAACTTGGATGGAAGCCTGTATTTGGTTTCTGATTTTTATAATTCCCAACAGTTTTCAGTCTGTTGCATTACTCATGCTGGTTTTTAGTTTCTTTCAAAATGCCATATTGGCTCAATTTGAAGGAGTAACTTTATTTTGGTTAGCTGAGCGGCGTGCAGAACTTTATGGAAAAGTCAGAAAATGGGGATCAGTTGGTTTCATTGTTGGGGTATTTGGAATAGGGGCTTTGCTAGAAATAATACCTGTTTCCATGCTTCCTATCATGTTGTTATGCATTGCATTTCTCGCATTTATTTGGTCATTTACGATTAAAGAGCCCGCTACTGCACCATCTTCACAGAAAAAACTTGAACCACTTTGGCCTATCTTAAAACGGCCTATTGTAGCGAGTTTTTTTATCATTGAATTTTTTCTGCTCTTTTCGCATGCACCGTTTTATAGTTTTTATAGCAATTACCTTAAGCAGGCTGATTTTTCGACGAGCCAAATCGGTTTTTTATGGTCTGTAGGAGTCATTGCAGAAATCATTATGTTTGCCTATGCCAATGTCTTTTTTAATCGATATTCTTGGCGCAATTTAGTGCTCATTTGTCTGGGGCTAACAGGGATGCGATGGTTGATTGTAGGTTTATATCCGAAGGTGTTTATCACTCAATTTGCAGCGCAAACGATTCATGCCTTTAGTTTTGGATTATTCCACTTAATCGCGATGCGGATCATTTTTCAAAATTTTACTGCGAGTCAACAAGGGCGTGGTCAAGCGCTATACAGTACCATGTGGGGCTTAGGTGTTGCGAGTGGCAGTATTTTAGCAGGCCGATATTGGGACATGCTTTCGGGACCCGTTATTTTTATGATCGCAGGACTGGTGGTTATACCTGCCATGTTTTTGGTCGTGGGCTTGCCTAAAACGATCCAAAAGCCAACTTAAAACAATTCAGTATTTTGATAAATCTCAATGAACTAAAATCACCTGATTACGGCCGAGCTCTTTGGCTTGATATAAGGCCTGATCGGCTTGATTTATCATACTTTGCAAACTTGGAGCATTGGGCAAAGACTGATGAATCAGACCTATACTCACCGTAATATAAATCGTATTTTTTTTATCAATGAAAATAGGCGTAGTTTCAACGACTTTTCGGATACGCTCAGCAATACCTTGAGCTTCAGCTGCTGCAATGTTCGTGAGTAATACACTAAACTCTTCACCACCAATACGTGCAAATAAATCAGTTTCACGTAAATTCTTACGCACAACGCTCGAAAATTCTTGTAAAACTTGGTCACCGACATAATGCCCATATTGATCATTTAATTTTTTAAAATGATCAATATCCATCATGATAATGGAAAAGTTAAGCTGAATTTGGTTTTGTAGGTAAAGCTCACCTTGCTCGAAAAAATATCGACGATTCATCGCATGAGTCAAACTATCATGATTTGCAAGGTATAAAACCTCTTTATATAATTCGTGCCGATTTCGGCTAATAATACAAAGAATCAACGGCGAGAGAATCAGCATGGCTAGGCCGATACGGACTGAAATTGCTGTCGATAAATAGGCTAATGAAGAATCGTGTAAGTAGAACGCATTTAAATTGTAATAGGTCGCTAAAATTACCACGGCATTAATTAGGGATAAGGTAAATAATCGATAGGTTAATGCTGCCCAAATTAGAGCCGCTAAAGGGTAGAGAATTGCCCCTGGACCTGTAGAAACGGCTGTTAAAAATACACAGAAGACAACTGCAATTGCCGGAAATATTTTATTGATCTGAAAGCTTTGATGACGTCGATCTTTGAAATAAAGTTTAAGATCGGCCAGTTTAGGAAAAGACAGAATAAGCGGTAATATAATCAGCGCATTTAATATTTCAGTAATCCACCACATACCAAAATCAATCGACAATCGATCGGTCGACATAAACGTGTTGGGGATATAAGGCACAGTGAAAATAGCAAAAAGAGCACCTGCAAGGCATCCACCACAGGCGATGATGACAATCATGGTCAGAAAGGTGAAACCTTTATTATAGTTTTGATAGTTCACCTGAAAATATCGCATAAAAAATAACGATACCATGCTGTTGGTTAAATTTGAAAAAGTGAGAAATAAAGTGAGTTGGAAATAATTGCCCGTCACTAAATCTGCGAGCATATAACCGGTAAATGCACCTAACCATCCTCCCAGATTACTCAGTTTAGGGAACCTTAAGAATAATGCTAATAGCACTGCATTGGCAGGCCAAAAAATCGCTAAATAGCTTAATGGGCGGGTGAAAATACCGATTAAGCAGCAGCAAAGAATAACTGCAGCGACTATTACAAAAGCCATGCTGTGGCTTGCATTAAGCGTAGCAAGACTATTCGAATGCAGTTTCATTAGCTTATGTAAGCCTAGGTTAAATATGGGAGAATTCGTTTTTTTCGTATATTAAACGATAAAAAAGATTTTATATTATTTTATTGTAAATAGTGTGATTTGTTTGGCATTTAGCTGATTTGTAGTTTCGTTAACCGAGATTGATTTTTTGGATAAATAGGAAAAATGATTGTTATGAAAATGTGATAAACCGCGGATTTGTAAAAAAATGTGTTACTTTAAGAGCATGATTTATATGTCTGATTAAATGTATGAAAATAGCATATCTTACAGTTTTACTCATGTTGAGTTCATCGTTGGTGATGGCGGCAGATAATAAGAATACAACTCAAAATTCAGAGGCTAAAAATCAAGTTGAAGCGGTGAATAGCTTTAGGGTGACAACACGTTCTGAATTGGTTGGCTTATGGGGCATGGAAATTCCGACCAATAAAAAGTGTGTTGAATATTATAATTTTAAGAGCAATAATGATGTTGTGATCAAAAGCGGTGAAGAGTGGTCATCTGGGGTATATGACTATCAACCTGCGCAAGATCCGAATGTGCAAATTCCAGCACTGATTTTACAAGTTAAATATGACAATAATCAGATGGATTGTTCGGGCAATATTCAAGATCAAACCGGCGAAATTTCACAATACTTTGTAAAGTGGAAAAGTCCATCGGTTATTAATTTCTGTGCCAATGATCAGGCTCAGCAGTGTTTTGCGACATTGCGTCGAGTATTGCCTTAAGCATGACATATTGATATTTCTTCTTATGAAAATAAAAAACCACTCATTTGAGTGGTTTTTTTGACGCTGAAGATTTATTTATCTTCATGTCCTTCGACTTTCTTTAATAGATGCTTTTCAAGATAGTGAATATCCATTGCTTGTTCGCAGAAATTTTTATCTTGAAGAATCAAATCTTTATGTAGCGGAATATTGGTTTTCACGCCAGTTAAGATAATCTCTTCTAGAGCTTGTTTCATGCGCGCAATAGAGGTTTCACGATCTTTACCATGCGCAATGAGTTTTGCAATCATTGAATCATAGTAGGGTGGGATGCTATATCCTTGATAGATATGAGAATCTAGTCGGATACCTGCGCCACCCGGTGCATAGAAATGATCGATTTTGCCCGGTGAAGGCATAAATGTAGATGGATCTTCCGCATTAATACGACATTCAATCGCATGACCTTTAAGTTGAATGTCTTCTTGTTGAAGATCCAAACCTAAGCCAGCAGCAATGCGTAATTGTTGCTCGATAATATCTACACCAGTTACTTGCTCAGTAACAGGATGTTCTACTTGCACACGAGTATTCATTTCAATAAAGAAGAATTCACCTTCTTCAAATAAGAACTCGAATGTACCCGCACCACGGTATTGCATCAATTTACAAGCATTTACACATGCTTCAAGAATATGCGCACGTGCTTCTTCAGGTAGACCCGGTGCAGGAGCTTCTTCAAGTACTTTTTGATGACGACGTTGCAATGAACAGTCACGATCATAAAGGTGAATTGCATGGCCATTACCATCTGCAAGAACTTGCACTTCGACATGGCGTGGCTTTTGAAGGAAACGTTCCATATAAACGGTATCGTCACCAAACCACATTTCAGCATCACGTTGAGCAGCTTGTACAGATTCGAGGAGTGTGTCTACACGTTCAACGATACGCATACCACGACCACCACCACCAGAAGCTGCTTTTACGATCAATGGAAAGCCAATTTCTTTAGCTTCTGCCAAAGCATTGTGAATCGTTACAGCATGGTCACAACCTGGAACAGTCGGTACGCCGGCTTTTTTCATGGCAATAATGGCAGAAACTTTGTTCCCCATTAAGCGAATGTGTTCAGGACGCGGGCCGATAAAGATAAAACCTGAGTTTTCTACAATTTCAGCAAACTCAGCATTTTCAGATAAGAAACCATAACCTGGATGGATGGCATCTGCACCGGTGATTTCAGCCGCTGTAATAATGGCAGGGATATTGAGATAACTTTCGCTGCTGGCACCTGGTCCAATACACACTGCTTCGTCACAGAAGCGTAAGTGCATTAGGTCTTTGTCGGCATCGGAATAAATCCCTACGGTTTTAATTCCTAAAGTTTTGCAAGCGCGGGTGATGCGGAGCGCAATCTCACCACGGTTTGCAATTAAAACTTTTTGCAACATTGTGATTCCCCGTGGTCTTAAGCGCGATAGCGGAATAATGGTTGACCGAATTGGATCACTTCGCCATTTTTAACCAAAATTTCTTCAATTACACCGCTTTGAGTTGCTTCAATTGGGTTCATGATTTTCATTGCTTCGATGATACCGAGTGTTTCACCAGCAGATACAGTTTGACCAACTTTCACAAATGGTGCTTCACCTGGATTTGGCGCAGCATAGAACACACCAACCATAGGAGACGGCTCAACAGCACCACGTGGTGAACGAGGTGCAGCAGGCGCAGCGGCAGGTGCAGCCATAGCAGGCGCAGCGGCAGCAACTACTGGATTGCGACGAGTTAGAGCAATCGATTGATCGCCTTCTTTAACTTCAATCGCCTGTAAGTCAGATTCAATCATCAAATCGATGAGTTTCTTGATTTTACGGATATCCATGAACAGTATTCCTAATTAAGATTGAGAAGTTGGTTGAATTTTTTCGATGGCGAAGTCTAGTGCTGCGGCATAACCTTTTGCACCTAAACCACAAATAACGCCAACGGCTTTATCAGATAGATAGGAGTGATGTCTAAATGCTTCGCGAGCGTGGACATTTGATAGATGTACTTCGATAAACGGAATGGCTACACCTAGAAGGGCATCACGCACAGCAACCGAAGTATGTGTTAGGGCTGCTGGGTTAATAATGATAAATTGAACGCCTTCTTGTTGCGCTTGATGAATTCGGTCGACGACAGCGCCTTCCCAATTACTTTGGAAAGTGTCGAGAGAAATGGAAGCGTTTTGAGCCTGTGAAATCAGTTTTTGGTTGATATCTTCGAGTGTTAGATAGCCATAAACTTCGGGTTCACGTTTTCCCAGTAAGTTGAGATTCGGTCCATGAATGACCAAAATGGTCGAGCTCATTCAGCCTGCTCCAATAAAAAGTTGCAAATTTACTTTGCAAGATACCTGCAAAGTTTGCTCATTATGGCATAAAATTCCACATTTTTTTTATAATTTCTTTGAATTGACGTGAAAAGCATGTGCCGAGAATGGGCTATATAATGCGAACTTTGCAGAGAATTGGCAATGTTAAAAGATTACATTTTTTATCATTATATTGTAGGGCATCATTTTAAACCCAATTGGCTAAAACTGTTGATATCTTTTGTGTAAACTTGCTTTTTCGTGGTGCATTCGTGTAGCAATAACCAGTACAAATGATCTGAAAGGTGAGATGGCCTGTACATTTGTCTTATAGATCGTCAGTTGAACTGCCTACGCATGCATAGTCGTAAAGATAGTATTTATTCAGCGTATTAAAAATTCTAAGGTTTAACTTATTTCACGCGTAAAGGAATCTAAATTGTTCTCAGTTTTCAATCGAGTTATTTGAAAGAATAAATCAGGTTTGTGTGCTAAGTATATAAAAATTAAAAGATAGTTACTTTTTCTATGGTTTATAAAGCATATTTCTAGGCCAATGAAATTTTTTTCATAGATGATAGGGCTCAAGCTAGATATTTTGTTTGCCTTAGCGAATTAAATATTCTGTGGGAGCATTTCCTTATAAGTAGGCAGCTTTAGATATGATGAACATTTATTGCCTAGCTAAGTCATACTTTATAGACCTATATATAAGCGTATTAACCATCCTGTGTATTTTCTAGTCAGTGTTTTGAATCTATGAAACGTGCAAGGCATTGACGATTTCTTTCATAAATCATGTAAGTTTGGAAAATCGGGTATTTGTCCAAATTTGCACAGGCATTGGCAAAAGTTAAATCTGTGGTGGTAAAGAAGCTTGCTGTTTGAATGTTGATTCTATTTTTTTTCGTCTATTTCTGTGTTTGAGCGGTATATGTCTTAAATTAAGTTTCCTTTATTCCTGTTTATACCTTTACATGGAATCTACAGCATTGAGTCTTTTGTTATAAATGAATTGATAAAACAAGGCACGAATGCTTTCGCACGGAAAAAATTTATCTATATAAGTGTAATTCACGGTAGAATGCCCGAAACCTATATGGCCTGAGAACAAACATGGCAAAACATACGCAAAATTCATCACCTTTGGCAGAACTGATTGCAGAACAAAAACTTTTATGTGAAGAAGTGGGTTCTGCATATGTAGAAGTGCAGGGCGATGATGTAATTGCTGTGGCTGTCCATACCTTAAATAAAGATCCAATAGTTGGTATTCGTAAGCCTGCAGAAGGTGATGAAAATGTCAGTTGGTATATTTATGGCGGCGAGCTTGAAGGCGCAGATAACTTTGAAACAATGACTGTGCGTAAACTGCAAGATGTTGTGCCTGAAGTGCTACCGTATTTAGCTTTGGATGTGGGCTATCGTTTTATGATCGATGCTGATGATTATGAAGATGTCTGGAAAGAAGGTGATGAGGCTTAATTTATGCATTCTCCGTTGATGTATAAACTTTATGTCTTTATTTTTTCTGTGTTTACTGCTTCTGTAGCATATGCAAATGTGAATGAAGCGGTTACTCCACAACTGACTCAAGCTGAATATAATGCTCAGATACATACATATACTGAGCAAATTAATTCAACCAAAGCCATTTTAGATGACCCTACATCTACTGCAACGGGTCAGCAGCAAACTCAAGCATTTTGTTTAAGATTGAATGCATATCGACAGATTTTAGAAATATCTCAGCAAAACTCAGCTCTTGAAATGGCCAATCTAATGCGAGTGGCTTCACAGCACTATTTACAACAACAGCAACAGAGTATGCAGTCATCTGGCTTAAACGAAAGTGCATTTTGTTCGAGTCCTACAAAATAATTTAGGTTTAAATTTCTCTGCTTAAACTTTTGGGCTCTAGTCTAACTTTCTTTCATTTTGTTCTATTTTTCATAATTCGAAATGGTCTAATATTTCAAAATTATTACAGCATTATTCACTATAGGTGCAGTTTCTAATAATCTTAGAAGTTGAAAATGTAGATTGTCAGAAAATGATATAAAATATGCTTAAATTGACAAGTCCATCACATTATTATGATCAAGTTAGAACGATTTATATGCAACAAACATCCCTGGTCCTGTTGCATAGGTCAGTACTAATACATCAACTTGTTGATGTCGTTCTCTTTTGGCCACTGAATAAGTGGCTATTTTTTTGTGAAAAATTAAATGCTTAATTGGGTGATAAATCCAATGTAGGTAACTTTTACATAATTCTTGATTTACTATCCACACACATTGACTCATATACGACATTCTTTTCGAGCAATACAATCAAATGATTTAAGCATTTTGAATTTTTATCAATTTCTTCTCAGGATGACTGATGGATAAATAGACAAATATTGCGAGTATGATAAGATGATTGAACACATTATTTTTGATGTTTGAGGAGTTGTTACATGACAGCTTATACTTCAGTAATGAAAGCAAGCCAATATGAGGACGATATGATCCCGAGCCTTGCTATCCATGCATTTCGCCATGCTTTTGAACAAGCAAGTGCGTCATCCACTGTGGTTTATGTAAAAGGTCTACAACTGGTTCAACGTCTGCAAAATGGTCAAGAAGTACAAATAAAAGATGTATCAGCCGACTTTGTACAAGTGGATGATCTACCAAAAATTTTAAAACGAAAAAAGAAAATAGAGGAAATTGTTTAATACATGCCTCCACAACCTCGCATTAGAATGTTCGCGGGTCCAAATGGTTCAGGTAAAAGCACAGTTAAAGAATATTTATTGCCCCATCATATTGGGGCATATTTAAATGCGGATGAACTCGAAGCTCAACTGAAACATTCACACCGGCTCAATTTGTTGGATTACCATCCCGCTTTAAAATCCGAAGCACTAATTGACTTTCTATATACGAAAAAGCGTCCCGCTGATGGAGAATTTATTCCGCTATTAGCACGAAAACCTCAGATATTAGATCCGTGGAAAATTGAATTTCATCCAGATCAGATTGATTCATATCTTTGTGCAAGAATTATCGATTACATCCGTTTGCAGTTTTTAGAACTAAAAATTAGTTTTACCTTTGAAACGGTGATGTCCCATATTTCCAAGGTGGAGTTTCTACGCGAAGCAAAAAGAAAAGGCTTTCGAACCTATCTATATTATGTTTCCACTATTGATCCTGTTATCAATATTTCACGTGTTCAGTACCGCGTGAAAACGGGTGGACATGGTGTGCCAGAACAAAAAATTCGCGAACGTTATTATCGAAGTATGGATCTGTTAATGCAGGCGGTAGAAGCAACGGATCGTAGTTATTTATTTGATAACTCTGCCGATGGACAGCATGCTTCTTTCATTGCGGAAATTGAACAAGCTGAAATTTTAAAGATGAATTCAGGTATTCAGCGTTTACCTTGGTGGTTTGTAGATAAGGTGCTCAAAGAGTTTGAGCCAAATTAATATCAACTGAACGTAATAAAAAACAAAATAACAGGATGAACCTATGCAAAATAACGACTATGAATTACAACAACATTCAAACTCATCTCCATTAGATCAAACTCATCTTGATCAAGCCATTGAGCAGCAAGCTGAACAAGAACAGCAAAAAAATAGTACATCATTTGATCCTTTATCTTCTCTAGATTTGACCGACTTAGCTGAAATTGGTTCGAATATTATAGAATTGGGTTCAGATGCTTTAACGTGGGTGAGCGATGCACTCAGCGATATCAGTATTGATCTATAAACTATCTATTATTTCAATTAACTTCATAATAAACAGCCTTTATTGAAAAATCTCCGAGGATATATTTCGTGATTTTTCAAGTTTATAAATTATTTCTAAATAAATTAATCAAACACTCTTGAAACGTTGAATTTTTCAATCAGGAAAAGGCAAGTCAGAACGAATATTTCGGTTGGAGGGCTTGCATCTTTTTTTAAATAACATATTATAAAAACATATATTGTTTTTGTGGCTGATGAATATGCATCC
Organism: Acinetobacter sp. YH12144; assembly: GCF_013418345.1. Taxonomy (NCBI): domain Bacteria; kingdom Pseudomonadati; phylum Pseudomonadota; class Gammaproteobacteria; order Moraxellales; family Moraxellaceae; genus Acinetobacter; species Acinetobacter sp. YH12144. Next base: position 12,536 of record NZ_VPCD01000022.1, read on the forward strand.
CTTTCTAACCGCTTTTCTCGGCGGGACCTTATTGGGCCTAGCCGCAGTTGGCTACCTATACGTACATGGTCGAATCGCCGGTATCAGTGGTTTAATTGCGCAAATGTTGAATCCTCAAACGATTTTAAAAACACCTGCGATATGGTTTTTAGCGGGACTTTTTATTGTGCCTTTTATCTACGGGAAAATGACCTCTGTGACAATTGAACTGGATGCAAGCCCATGGATGATGATCATTGCCGGGGTATTGGTTGGATTCGGAACGCGATTAGGTTCAGGTTGTACAAGCGGACATGGCATTTGCGGTATTAGTCGTCTTTCTAAGCGTTCATTCGTTGCAACTGCTAGTTTTATGTTGGCAGGGATTATCACAGTTTATGTAATGAGACATGTAATCGGAGCTTAATGATGAAAAATATATTGGCTTTTATTTTTGGTGGAATTTTCTCATTAGGTTTAATGATTTCTGGCATGTCTAATCCAGAAAAGGTCTTAAGTTTCCTTGATATAACAGGGCAGTGGGATGCGAGTTTAGCTTTTGTGATGATGGGAGCCATTGCAGTTGCATTTATTCCATTTCAAATGGCCGTTCGTCAATCAAAACCGACAACCTTTGATGGGACGGCGATTGAATTACCGAGTAATAATCAAATTGATGCAAAACTCGTCATGGGGAGTGTTATCTTTGGAATAGGTTGGGGCATTGCTGGGATTTGTCCTGCGCCAGCCTTTACTTTGATCGGGCTTGGTTATTATCAAGCGATCTATTTCGTTGTAGCGATGTTTGCGGGCGTCTATATACATCGTAAATTTTCGGGAGCAAATTAATGTCAAATCGTGCACAGGTACAACATTTTTTTGATGAAAATACCAATACATTCAGTTATGTGGTAGCCGATCCGCAAACAAACCGATGTGCGATTATAGACAGTGTATTGGATTATGATGCTGCTTCTGCAACTACTCAAACGAAGCATGCAGATTTGATTATTCATTATATTCAAGAAAATAGCCTAAGCGTAGAATGGATTTTAGAAACGCATGTGCACGCAGATCACTTAACGGCATCACAATATTTAAAACAGGTTCTTGGTGGCAAAATTGCGATGAGCCATAACATCAAGATTGTGCAGGAAACATTCAGCGCCATTTATAATTTTGATGTGAAATATTTTAATTCACATCAGTCTTTTGATTATTTATTTGCAGATCATGAGGCATTTAAAATCGGTGAGTTAAAGGCCTATAACATTCCAACGCCTGGACATACACCTGCTTGTCTGAGCTATGTGGTTGGTGATGATGCTGTGTTTGTCGGTGATACCTTATTTATGCCTGATTATGGCACAGCACGCTGTGATTTTCCCAAGGGCAGTGCAGCAGTATTATTCGATTCAGTACAAAAGATTTATCAGTTAGCACCTGAAATGCGCTTGTTTTTATGCCATGACTATTTACCAGAAAATCGGTCAGAATACTGCTGTGAAAGCAGTGTACATGCGCAAAAACAGCAGAATATTCATATCCACGTTGGTACGAAAAAAGAAGATTTTGTCACAATGCGAACTCAGCGTGATGCAAATTTGGCTATGCCAAAACTGATTTTACCTGCAATACAAATCAATATGGATGCAGGTAAATTTCCAAAACCAGAAGGGAATGGTATTCGCTATTTAAAAATTCCTTTTAATCACTTTAAATCTGCAAATTAAAGACAAAAATCCTTTAGGTTGAATGTAGCTCGCTATTTCATTTTATTAAATAGCCTAAGCAAATTAAATAGTTGTTACATAAAATAGCCTAAGTGTGATTAATAAATTTTAACGGCCATTTGATTTCATTCCATCAACTAGGCATCATAATGTCAATTTAACATAGTATTCAGAAATGATCCTAAATTACGAATATCATCAAAAATTAGAAGGCGAAACGCATCCACTAGTCTTTATTCACGGTTTATTTGGCAGCCTGAGCAACTTAGGGATGCTTGCCAGAGCTTTTCAAAATTCACATTCAGTGATTCAGCTCGATTTACGAAATCATGGTAAATCACCTCAAAGTACAGAAATGAATTATCGTGAAATGGCAAACGATGTACTTGAGACATTAGATGTAATTGGCATCGATAAGTTTTCAGTGATTGGCCATTCCATGGGAGGAAAGGTCGCAATGCAATTGGCTTTAATCTCAGAGCGGGTAGTGCAACTTGTTGTACTGGATATCGCGCCCTTTGCATATCAAGAACGTCATCATGATGAAATATTTAAAGCTTTGATCGCTGTACAAAATGCACAAATTCAATCTAGACAACAAGCGGTTGAAATTATGCGTGAGTATATTCATTTCGATATGGTGATACAGTTTCTGCTCAAGTCTTTTAGCAAAGGACAATGGTTGTTTAATGTAGATGCGTTGTATAAACAATATGACCAGATTATTGGTTGGGAAAATATTGAAAATACTTGGCAACAGCCTGTATTGTTCATCAAAGGTGGAGAGTCACCTTATATTTCAAAAGTGGAACATACCAATACGATAGAACAACAATTTCCAAATGCGAAAATTGTAGAGATAGAAGGCGCAGGCCATTGGTTACATGCAGAAAAAACAACTGAAGTAATAGAGCAAATACAAAATTATCTAGAATAATACAATGTGCCTTCAATTATATTTTGAAGGCACAACATCGAAATATTACTCAATTGAAATATTATTGGCTTGAAGCTGACCTTCAGAGGTGAGTAGTGCCGCCATCTCTGCAGTTTTTTTCAGGCCTGGCATACGATATTCTGTATGGCCATAATCTTGAATGGATTTCCAGCGTCCGCCCCATGTTAAACCGACAGACTCAGCGGCTTGACCGTAAAGTTGATAACCACGCATAGCCCAAGGGTCTCGTTCAGTAATGACCACTTTTCCATTGCGTTTAAAGGCGACATCGGCTGCTAAACCAAACTGATGATAACTTTGGAAGCCACGCGCACGAGTGGTATTTTTATTGGTGGCTAAATTATTTTGACGTTCTGGACTACGATAACCTTCAAGCAAAATCATTTCATAGCCATGTTGTTCACGCATGATTTTGAACACCATCAATAAACGCTGCTTATAACGTGGGTTCATTTTATGCCATTTACGATCTGCTGAAGGCACATCTGTAGAGTATGAATGCGTATGGATATCTTGAACTTCTGGATTGAAACTTAAGGCCATAACAGATGGCTGCTCAATCATTGCTGCTTCTTCAGCGATCGCTTCTTGAACAAGATATTCTTCAACTTCAGGAGGTGCATCTAAAACCTGTCCATCAAGCATGGCGTAAATTTGTGGGTCGACTTTGCGTAAATAATCCGCTTCTACTTTACTTGCAGTAATCGGCCGCGTAAAAGCAAATAATAAAATACTGGCAAACAGTAAAAAGCCAGCAAATAAAATCCACCATTGTTGTAAATGCCAGTGTGATTGAATTTGTTGTGGTGCTGCTGCATAGTTCAGTTCATAAGCAAAATTTTTGGCGTGCTGAATTCTTTTTTTACTTTGTGGAATGATTTGAAAGAAAAAATCCTGAACTTTAACTCTGAGTTCATAAGAAAAACAAAGCACTGTCACCAGTGCTAAGACAAAGAAACAACTAACCAAAAAGATGATCATGGGGAAACTGTAGCGCTCACAGTCGCATTAGCAGTGTTTGTTGCAGCAACCACTTTCGGACGTTTGGTTTCAGAAATTTGCGTTCCACCCATCGGCTCTTCGAAGTGCTCATCTTCTTTTGCTGCTTTCGTAGAAGGCTCTGTAGGTTTGGTCACCTTAGCTGTTGTTGGCGCAGCTTTTGGTTTTACTAATGTAGTAGGAATATGTTGTTTAACGGTTGTTGTAGCAGCTACAACAGGGCGCTGCGGTTGGGTAATTTCAAAAGGTGAACGGTTATTCGCCACAGCTTGAACAGGCTGAGTTGCCTTAGCCGTGTTACCATGATTGAAAGCAGTAGCTAAATCATTCGAATATAAATCATTATCCGGATCTTTTTCTTCAGTTGCATGAACGGTTTGCTGCGCTTTTTCAGCTGAAGCTTGCTCATTTTCGTTTTGACGAGGTACAGCGGATGCCTCAGTTTCAGCTTTATCTTCAGTTGGGGCAGAAGTAGTCATTTCTGCATTTGTAGGCTGATCGTCAGAATTTAGATAAAAATATCCCAGGCCAACAACAATAATCACCGCTGCACCAACAAGAAAGCCGATAGCAGCATGAGCTAAAGGCGGTAAATTATTTTTTTGAGTCGACTGTAAAATTCTAACGTTATTCGATTTTTCGTTTGCCATGGTGTCTAAGTCTTATGGTAAATGAATGGTGATATAAGCCTGTTCCGATGGGGCAGTTATGACGTTTTGATATTGTGATAACGCCTGATTATTTTGGCTAGATAACATATATCTCAGTCCACCAAATGCTAATACAGCAAACAAAGCCCAAAAGATAATGATCCAAAAAAATGGTAATTCACGGTGAATAATGTTTTTAATTTGATCCGGTAATGCCGCGAAAGGCGAAAACGCCTTTTTACCTTTCATATAATCAATTTCATCGCCGACACGTGCAACGAGTGAATTGAGCATTTCAATCGATTCAAGTCGGTATTTACCATGAAAACCAAGGAGCATGCAGTAATGATAAACTTCAAGTGCTGCTAAACGATCTTTATTCTTAGAACGAATTTGCTCTAAATTTTCAAAAAAGCGGTAACCCGCAAGCTGTGAACCAAAAAGACTTAATTGCAATGGATTCATCATCCAATTGTTTTGTAAATCAAAAAAGCGTGCATCTTGTTGGGTGACAATGGTTTCATCTAATAAAGCGCAATAGGCATATTTTGCGTCCGTGATATCTTCATTGCTGAATTGAAGCTTACGGGCTTGGCTTTCAAATCGGTTTAATAGATCCATAATTTTTGTCCTGAAACTTTCAGGGCTGGATGGAACATATTGATTTTTGAGTAAGAATACGATGTAAAAACCATCATGCAGTAGATCAACTAAATTGGTTGAACTGTTGATTTTCGGTTCAGCACTTGGTTTTGAAGAGCCTAATCCTATTTGACCGTCGTCAAAAAGTGAAGGGGCATTATTTGAAATATTCATGATTGCTCCTTAACCATTCATCACAGCAATAAGTTCAATCGAGATATCTTGGAAGCCAGCTGGTATGTAAACGCAGATGGATTCAGAATCAAGCATACGCTGATACAAATCATTATTTGGCTCAACTTCAAAATAACTCACACCTGAACGAACTGGAATTGCTGTTGGCACTTGCATCATATGTTGCAATGGAACAGCAGGTAATGCCGCCATGACACGCTGTTCAACATCGACAGTATTGCCGACTTTAAAGCGCAGCGGTACATAAGAAATAATGTCATGTGTAGGCATCACACTACTTGAAACAGCTAAATACAGGCGCGAATCGCGAGTAATTTTGTCACTTTCAAGACTGCCCACCCAGTAGGATTGACGGGTTTCTTTCAAGTTAATACTGATATATCGATTTGAAATAATCGTATCGAGCAACTCACGTAAAATCACATCTAATTGAGCAAAACTTTCTTGCAAATTATGATGTTGATACTGTGGAAGCCGATCTACTTCATAAGCTGTAGAGAAGGTGAGTAAGGAACCTGTCAGACGCAATAATTCAAAATACAAACGTTCAGGATGAATCAGTGGATATTGCAATAAATGATTTAAGGTCGCATGCGCAGTATTCAGCGCATTAACCAACCAAAATGAAACGATATCACCAGAACGGAATTCAATTAACTTTTGTTCGTTTTCACGATTATTCGATTGAATGGTTTTAATTTTAGCTTTGATAATATTGAGCGTTCGTTTAAGCCCGGTAATCAGTGAATCACACGAACTAATATGTAATATTGGTGGGATAAATTGATAATCTAAAACAAAATTACCTGAACTTTGGCGCTTAATTCGGCCTATAGGCATATAAAGAAAACCATCAAGATTGTGCTGTGGTTCTTGGCCTAATTCAAAGATTTTGAACTCTGCACGGCGGCGTAATAAAGTGATTTCAGCAGCCGTTGCATCTGTAAACAAATCATGAGTTTCAGTCAAATGTGAATGATAGCGACTCGATTGGGTATTTTCTTCAAAATTGACGTTTCGTTTATTCGGTTGAACGATTGGTAATGCTAAATAAATTTGCATTTCGCCGCGTAAATTTAATGAATCAAGTAGTACAGGCTCAGGTAATAAGTCTTGTGCAGGTGCTTGATAAATCTCGCCATCTTGCCAAATCATTTCAACTTTATTCAAAGCTAATGTGTTGGTACTGAGTTGCGATTCATCAAAAATTAAACTTTGAATACCATAAGCGAACGGTATCGTTGCGCGAACCGTATGGTTTAAACGCTGTTCATGATAAGCATCTTGTAATTGAAAGTGTTGTGGGCGTAAAAATAATCCTTCACCCCATAAAATTTTTTCTGCTTTAAACATTGTTTTTACCAGTCGCTATTCGATTCATTACTTTGTTGCTGAACACCTAACATTTCTTGTACAGCTTCAAGAGGGTTTTCATCTTTAATCACATGAGTTAACCATTCATGCAGAGGCATTTGTGACCATTTAATGGTTTTTTGCAGCATATAACTGACAGGGCTATGCGGCTCATTCACTTGGAAATAGTCCGCAATATCTTGTAAAACTTTCATGGCTTGTTCACGGTTTTCAAGATGATTTTGCACTTGAGGTTTAAATTGCTGTGTATGCTGTTGTTGTATTATTTGCATATCATTCTGCACGGAATTTACAGTGGAAAGTGTCGGGCTTTCAATTGGAGAATTTGATTGAACAGGTTCAGCACTTGATGAATTGATAAAAGCATCTGCTTTATAGATTTTTTTCAAGCTCAAGTGAATCATTTCGATTTGAGAGTCAATACCAGCAAAGCTTGGCGCATCTAACCCCATCAAACCATCAAGAGTCGTTTTTAAGTTTTCCCAATGATTTAAAATATCTAAAAACTGTTGGTAATACTGGTATTGAATTGATTTTGACGTATTGAACAAGGCATGTTCAAACTGTTCCATACCATTAAACGACTCTTCTTGATCATCATCTTCATGGTTAGATTTACGTCTTTGGTTTTGAACATGCAGCAGTCGATCATAGTCGGACAGGGAATACGCTGCCGTACCATGAACGATTGAAACTGATTTAATTAATGTTGGGATTTGATTAATTATCCCTTGTAATAGACCTAGACGTTGATCAAGGTCATCATCCTCAATTTCAGGATGAAGTTGTAGCCAAAAGTCTTGCAAACTTTTTTGTGTAAGTTCAATCCCTTTGGCAATCCCTTCGAAACCATGAATGTGAGTCCACGCTTCAAGCAACCAACCATATAAGCGAATATCTTTAGTTTGTTCGCGAAGTAGATCTGACGATTTTTGGTGCACAAAGCCCCAATCTGCCTGTTTTGGTTCTGCGATCCAGTCGCCTTGATCCAAGAGTGGGTCATCTTGTGTTTTAGCTTTTTTAATTGCATGAAAATCATTGGAAAATGAAAAATCACTACCGCAAGGTAAATCATCCGTAATCGGTTGCAATAAAGCGTCGAGCTCTAAACTCATATTCTACATCGTTCCTAGCTTATGCTTCTAAGGTTTTAGTCTTTTTGCTGCTGCGTTTTTTCGCAGGTTTACTTTTAGGATCTAAAACATAAATAATTTCATCGTCTTTGACATCGATTTCAATGACCGATGGAATCTTTTGCTCACTCATTGCCATGAGTAATTCAGTGGCTAAAGCAGGCAAGACCGTCGCATTTAAAATGTTGTCGACATTACGCGCACCACTATCGACCTCAGTACAGCGACTTAATAATAATTCGACTAAATCATCGGTATAGCGTGTTTGCGTACCATATTGTTTTTCAATACGCGCGGTGATTTTGCCTAATTTATGCTGAATAATGCGTACGAGCAGATCATCGTGCAATGGGAAATACGGCACGATACGCATACGACCTAAAAATGCCGGCTTAAATTGTTTATATAAAGCTGGTTTTAATACATCTAGAAGTTCTTCTGCTGACGGCCATTCTTCTACTGGCTGATTTAAACAAGCCTGCATAATGGCACTAGAGCCGGCATTTGAAGTCAATAAGATCGTGGTATTTTTAAAGTCAATGACACGACCTTCACCATCTTCCAAAGTACCTTTATCGAATACTTGGTAGAATAGCTCTTGAACATCGCTGTGTGCTTTTTCAATCTCATCGAGCAAAACCACACTATATGGATTTCGGCGAACTGCTTCTGTCAGTACGCCACCTTGGCCATAACCGATATAACCTGGAGGAGCACCTTTTAAAGACGAGACGGTATGTGCTTCTTGATACTCAGACATGTTAATGGTGATTAAATGTGACTCACCACCATATAACTCGTTTGCTAACGCAAGTGCAGTTTCGGTTTTACCCACACCACTTGGGCCAACCAGCATGAAAACGCCTTGAGGTTTATTTGGATCTTCCAATTTTGCCTTAGAGGTTTTAATACCTTGTACCAGTTGATGCAGTGCATAATCTTGACCCATCACACGTTGTTCTAACTGTGCTTCAAGCTTCAAAATTTGCTGAATTTCATCATTCACCATTTTCCCAACAGGGATACCGGTCCAGTCTGAAATGATTTCATTAATAATTTGTGCATTCACACGCTCAAAAACAAGCGGCGTTTGACCTTGTAAAGTTGCCAGTTGGTTACGAATATTGCTTAAAGTTTCAATATTTTCTGGTTTTTGCTCGGACTCTTGTTCAAGCGTTTTAATCTGTTGAACGAATTCGAGTTCTTTTTTCCACTGCGTTTCTGTCGACTGAATTTCTTGTTCAAGCGCGGATATTTGTGTTTTTACACTTTCAATGCGTTCGTGGTGAATAGGAATATTCTTATGTTCATTTTCAAGAATCGCCAATTCAAGCTTCAAATTATGTAATTGAGCATGAAGTTGATCCAATTTTACAGGTTGTGCATTTTGCGTTAACGCAACACGCGCAGAAGCCGTATCTAAGACACTAATCGCTTTATCAGGCAATTGACGGCCAGTGATATAACGGTGTGATGCATGGACTGCAGTAACGATAGCTTCATCGTCAATTTGTAAATTGAAATGTTTTGCCATCACGGGAATCATGGCACGCAGCATATCGATTGCGACTTCTTCAGTCGGTTCTTCAACCTGAATTACTTGGAAGCGTCGGCTTAATGCGGCATCTTTTTCAAAATACTGCTTATATTCAGCCCATGTGGTTGCGGCAATGGTTCTTAACTCACCACGTGCGAGCGCCGGTTTTAACAGGTTTGCTGCATCATTTTGGCCTGCTTGACCACCCGCACCAATCAACGTGTGTGCTTCATCAATAAATAAAATGATTGGATGTGCAGAGGCTTGAACTTCATGAATGACTTGTTTTAAGCGATTTTCGAATTCACCTTTAACACTGGCACCCGCTTGTAGTAAGCCCATATCTAAAGTATGAATGCTGACGTTTTTTAAAGCATCTGGAACTTGGTTGGTTGCGATTTTTAATGCCAGACCTTCAACAACGGCCGTTTTACCAACACCAGGCTCACCCGTTAAAATCGGATTGTTTTGACGACGACGCATCAAAATATCGAGCATTAAGCGGATTTCAAACTCACGACCAATCACAGGATCTATGCCGCCATTTTTAGCTTTTTCAGTTAGATTAATGGTGTATTGGTCTAGAGCAGGTGTTTTAACTGGCGTTGTTGCATTCGTTTGTGCTGCTGATTTTTCATCTGGTGATACCGTTGCTAAATCTTCATTTTCAATGCTCTTTAGGCAAAGATCTAAAAATTTATGTTTAATCGTATCGATAGGTAATAAATCGAACAGGGAAGAGGCTCTTGCTGCAATTTGGTATAAGTCTGGCGCGGTGAGGAGCGCAACAAGTAAATGACCACTACGAATTTGTGGATTTTGTTCAGCGGATGCTAATAACCAAGCTTGTTCAAGTAAGCGTACAATAGATTGGGCAAAAATAGGGGTACGCGTATTTCCTTTAGGCAGTTGAGCGATACTTTCTTTGAGGTCATCTGCCAAACCATCTGTAGAAACTTTGTATTTTTCTAAGAGTATTTGAAGGTCATTTTTATTGTTATAGGTTAATAATTCGAGTAAAAAATGTTCAATTTCGATTTCATAATTTTGCTGTGAAATACATGTATTGGCTGACTTTTCGAGTGAAATGCGGGCGTGAGGTGAAAGTTTAGTAATTAAAACTTTTAAATTATTCATAAATAACTCATCAAATTTAGAATCCACAGTACGAAATTTTACAAGTTTGACTGTGATCTCTTTTTTCTTGCTATAAAAATAAAAACTTTAAAATCAACACCTTATATATTATTAGTGTCTTGCTTTAGGCGATATAATACAGACTAAATAAAAAAAGGAAAAAGATTTTTTTATAAAATGAAACAAAAAAAAACAAATAGTCGACAAACTTTGGAGTATTTGGCACATTTTTGTATTGACTCTATGTGCTTATTTTTTGTTAAATCTGCAGCATATTTTTAATTTTGATAAATGAAGAGAAAACCCACGGGAAAATAAGTGGTGATTTCTCCACATAAATTAAGTTTTAGCACGTAGAAATACAGAGGCAATTTTGAATAAATTTAGTGTTTTATTACCTATAATTTTAGCAGCCAGTTTAACACAAACCGTTTTTGCAAAAGATAAAGCGGCATCTGTGAAAAAATCCTGTTTAAAGGATTATCCACTGGCAGTAGGTGATACAGATCCAGAGATTATTGGTTTTTATAATCAGTTATGTGACAAAAAAAATAAGAAAAATGAGAACTTAAAAAATGAAATTTTTGTAGATATTGCCAAAAAATATCAAGCTAATGGTTACAATTTAAAAGCATTGCAAGCGGTCAATCTGCTGCGAGAAAAGAACTATCAGTCGCCTGAACTTACTGATGTCACTTTTTTAGCAGGTATCGCTATTTCTTATAATGCGCTGAATCATATGCGGAGTAATGAAAATCGTACTCTAGATGAACAGACCTATTCTCCTGCCAAAGTGTTGTCGGATAATATTCGTTATATTCAGCCGACGATTGATAAATCTGCGTCTGCTGCAGCAGATGTTCGTGAAAAAAGTACAGAATCTTCGAGCAATGTGAAATCTAAACAGACAACACCAGCTAAAAAACGAACCAATACAGCGTCTACCAAGTCTAAACAAACGACTACAGCAGCAAGCAAAAAGAAAACTACCACGACAGCAAAAACGCAGACTACAGCGAAAAAACCTGCTGCCAGTGGTTCACCTTTCGATACATTAAAAAATAAATAACAAGGAAAAGCACTCATGGCAAAACGTGAAAGTGTACAGAAAAAACTTCAACGAATTCGTCCTCCTCGTGTTCAATTGACTTACGATGTTGAAGTTGGCGACGGTAAAGAAATTAAAGAATTACCATTCGTTGTAGGGGTGTTAGGTGATTTCTCAGCGGCATCTGAAGTAGAGAAAACCAAATTAAAAGACAAGAAATTCATTAATGTTGATTTAGATAATATTGATGAAGTCATGGAGTCTTTAGCGCCACGTGCTAATTTTCAAGTTGAAAATACCTTGACTGAAGACGGTGGAAAAATGTCGGTAGATCTTACATTTAAGAGCATGGCCGATTTTACTCCTGAGCAAGTTGTACAACAGGTTGATCCACTACAAAAGTTAGTTGCTGCGCGCGAGCGTCTGTCTGACTTGCGTAATAAAATTTCAAATAATGAACGCTTAGAAGATTTATTGGATGAAGTGTTACATAACACTGATCAAATTCGTAAGTTGAGCGTGGAGGCAGAAAATGAGTAATTATAATACTGCAACTGCTGCAAACGTTGAAGCAACCGAAGAATATTCACTTTTAGATTCAATTGTCGAACAAAGTCGTATCGCGCGTACAGATCAAGAACATGATCGTGCAAAAAGTTTGATTGGTGAACTTGCTAAAGAAGTGATGGCAGGTACCATCACCGTTTCAGACAATATGACTTTATCAATTGATAAGCGTATTGCTGAAATTGATGCGTTGATTTCATCTCAGTTAAGTAAAATCATGCACCATGCTGAATTTCAAAAAATTGAATCGACATGGCGTGGTTTGTATTATTTCTGCCAAGAAACACCTTCAAATTCTTTAACAAAAATTCGTATGTTAAATACGACGAAAAAAGAATTGATTAAAGATTTCCAAGGTGCGACCGATTTTGACCAAAGCACGTTGTTCAAAAAAATCTATGAAGAAGAATATGGATCATTCGGTGGTGCGCCTTATGCAACATTGATTGGTGACTTTGAGTTTGACCGTACTCCATCTGATATGTATTTGCTTGAGCAAATTTCACATGTCGCTGCGGCTGCACATGCACCGTTTATTTCGGCTGCTAGCCCGAATATGTTGGGACTAGAGTCTTTTACTGATATTGATCGTCCGCGTGATGTATCTAAAATCTTTGAAACAGCAGAATATGTACAATGGCGTTCATTCCGTGAAAGTGACGATGCACGTTATGTTGCGTTGACAATGCCACGTGTATTGGGTCGTTTGCCATATGATCCAAAAGAAGGCATTGCCACTGAAGGCTTTAACTTCGTTGAAGAAGTTTCCGGCGAAAACCACAATGAATATTTATGGATGAACGCGGCTTATGCTTTTGGTACACGTTTAACCAATGCTTTTGATATGCATGGCTGGTGTGCTGCGATTCGTGGTGTAGAAGGTGGTGGTTTAGTTGAAGGCTTGCCTGTCCATACGTTCAAAACCAATGATGGTGAAGTGGTCTTTAAATGCCCAACTGAAATTGCCATTACCGACCGTCGTGAAAAAGAGCTGAGTGATCTTGGTTTTATTCCGTTAGTTCATTGCAAAAATACTGATTATGCAGCATTTTTCGGTGCGCAATCGACGCAAAAACCTAAAAAATATGACAGCGATACAGCTAATGCAAACTCTGCATTGTCTAGCCAGATCCAATACATCATGGCAGTTTCACGTATTGCACATTATTTAAAAGCAATGATGCGTGACAAAGTAGGTAGTTTTGCATCAGCAGGTAATGTTGAGACCTTCTTAAATGAGTGGTTATCGCAATATGTATTACTTGATGATGGTGCATCTCAAGAAGCTAAAGCTCAGTATCCATTGCGTGAAGCTTCTGTAAAAGTTGTAGAAAATCCAGCTTTGCCTGGTCACTACAAATCTGTGGTTTTCTTAAGACCACATTTCCAGTTGGATGAGTTGTCTGTTTCATTACGACTTGTGACCGAGTTACCTCAGTCCTCAAATTAATTTGGGTCAACACTATAATAACTTTAAATAAATAGGTATTCAGAACAATGAAAGATATATACATTCAATTTCGTGGTAAGTACAAAGTAGACGGCGAATCTCGTGATGCAGAGCACAAGAGTTGGTTAGAAGTAAACTCTTGGACGCATAACATCCGTCAACCTAAATCTGCGACTTCTTCAAGTGTGGGTGGTCATACTGCAGAACGTGTAGAACATTCTGATATGGTGTTTGTTAAAGATTTAGACGCGACAAGCCCTAAACTTTGGGAAGCATGTTCAGCAGGTTATACATTTGATGAAGTTCAAATTGATTTCTACCGTGCGAATGGCGACAAACGTATTAAATATCTTCAAATCAAACTGAAACATGTGTTGGTTTCTAGCGTGACACCAACTGTAAACGATGAAGGTGTTCCACACGAATCATTTGGTTTGAAATATGCTGCAGTAGAGTGGACATATAACCAACAAGATATTAACGGTACTGCGAAAGGTGCTGTTACTAAGAAGTGGTCATTATCTAACAACACTGCTTCATACGCAGCGTAATAGATGGATTCAGATAGAGGCTAACTTGGGTAGCCTCTATTTTCATTTTTTTAAATATTTATAAGAAGATATGAATCTCGATCAGCTTTATCCTTATGGTTTTAGAACGACTTTATTTGACCGCTTATTACCAGCAGATGCTCAGCAAACTCAAGGTCTGTCTTTGCAAGAACTTCGTGAATCTGTTGCTTCCGATTTAGAGGATCTCCTCAATAGTCGTGTGGCAAAATTAGATGAACTAATTGATGACTTTCCATTAGCAAAAAAATCTATTTTGCAATTTGGCATTATCGATTTTGTGGGCTTATCGACAGCAAATCCATCGGATCGCGACAAAATTTGCCAGTCAATTGAGCAATCGATTGCTGCACATGAACCGCGTTTAAAACAGATTCGAGTCGAAATGCTCATGGATGGTCATAATATGGGGGCACTATGTTTAAGTATTCAGGCATATTTAAATATTCATCCTTTATACGAACCAGTTATTTTTGATGCCTTATTAAAACCAACAACACAACAATATGTTATTTCTCCAAGAGCTTAATGAAGTGGGTTATCTGTGATTGAAGAGCTGTTACCGTATTACGAAAAACAACTACAGGAATTTGGACAACAGTCCCGTGAGTTTGCCAGTAAATACCCCAAAATCGCCCAGCGTTTGTCTTTAAACCAAGAACAAATAGATGACCCGCATATTGAGCGTTTAATTCAAGCCTTTTCTTTAATTTCTGCACGGATTGATAAAAAACTTGCAGATAGTTATGACGTTTTTACCCGATCAATTTTTGAGGTGATGTTTCCTCAATATTTAAAACCATTTCCTGCATGTTCTGTGGTGAGCTTCGAAGATATAAATAAAATTAAGCAATTAACAGATCGACACGTTATTCCAAAGGTGACCAGTCTAAAAGCCAAAAGTACGCGTGGTGTTCAATGTGAATATCAGACGGTACAAGAAGTCACTTTATTACCGATTCAATTAAAACAGCTCAATTTCAAAACTCATCCATCGGCACATATGCATTTAAATCAAAATGCTACATTGAGCTTAGGATTTGAAATTTTTTCGAATAAGCACGCTTTACTCAAAAATGAAACTTTGCCGATATTTTTAGACGCTATTTCTAATTTTCCTTTACAGGTTTTAGATAGTATTTTTAAATCGACTACGAGTTTTTCGATTCGTGTGGGGCAGCACATTTTTGATATTGCCAATCCATTTGAAATTATGGGCTTTGATGAAGTTCAAAGTGTTCTACCTATCGATCAGCATACGCATCATGCATATCGTTTATTGATGGAATATTTTTGTGTTCCTGAAAAATTCAATTTTTTAAATCTAAATTTAGATTTCATTAAGTTTTTAAGTTTAGAACACAGTGAATTTGATGTTCAAATGCACTTTAAGCTTAATTTAAACGATCAAGCGGCAATTCGAAATTATTCTGAATTAAATGCTGCAAATTTTAAATTGTTTGCTACACCAATCGTTAATCTCTTCAATAAACAAGCAGAGCCGCAAAAGATTAATCATAAGCGAATGGAATATCCATTGGTGACAGATGCGCACCATCCTGAATATTTTCAGGCCTATAGCATTTTAAAAATGAATATGGTGCGTGAAAAAAGTAACCAAGATGAAGTGTATTATCCGGTACTGCCTTTTTTTGCAATGAGTCATTATCATCAAGATAAAGTCCAGTTTTTTTATAGTTTAAATCCGCAGCAGATGAAGAATAAACATCAGGAATTAAACTATTCAATCATATCTCGTGCTTTAGACCCGCATAGTACTCAGTCCGATTTTATTAGTACTGAACTTTTGTGTAGTAATCGTGAGTTACCTTACGAAAGTTATAATAAAGATCAGAATGCATTAACACTGAATGATAGTAATTTGGCACGTCGTGCTCTGATGCTCAAACGACCGTCGTTACCGTATTATTTTGAGCAAAATAAACAAGAACAGTGGCGGGTCATTTCACATTTATCTTTGAATAATATGTCTTTAATGAAAGGCGATGCGGTCTCTCATATTAAAGAACTTTTGGAATTGTATAATTTACCTAAATCAAAAGAAAACCAAATTATTATCGACTCCATAAAAAAGATTCAGTTTTCTACTACGCAGAAACTTGTGGATAGTAAACCATTTCCATTATTTGTCAGAGGTTTAAAAGTACAGCTCGATATCGATGCGGATATATTTAGAGGACATAGCCTATATATATTTAGTCAATTGCTGGCCCATATCTTTAATTTAAAAGTCAATATGAACAGCTTTGTCGATGTCTCGGTTTTTGATGCAAATAGTCAACAGGAGTTATACCAATGCGTGCAGAACGTTGGTGGCAAGAAAGCTCTGTAATTGACGGACTTTTCCAAGAACCGAAAGCCTACGAGTTTGTTCAAGCCACTCGTTTGTTAAGACATGCACCTTATGGAGCGGCTCAAGTTCACTGGGCAAATGACTTTGAGTTTAATAGTTCACTTAATCTGAACTTCCCGAACACTGAAATTGAAAGTTTAGAGTTCAACGATGAGAAAGTTGAACTGACAAATTTAATGGTGGGTTTAACGGGTATTCAAGGTGCATTACCTTATAGCTATACCAATAAGATTAAGCTCAGCGGGCGACATCAGCGACACGAAACACAAAAGTTTTTAGGGCTGTTTAATCATAAATTAACAGCACATTATGTTGATGCCAGTTTAAATTATCATTTACCTATTCGTTATGAAATCGAGCAGGATAATCACTATCTTGATATTTTACATGCATTAAATGGTTATATCAGTAGCCAGCATGATCAGCCAGATTTAGATGATTATTTTGCTGAATTCTCAGGTTTAATGCAGGGGCAAAACAATACAGCTTATGCATTAAAAACCATGCTGAATTGTATCTTTAAGCAGAAATTTGATATTCGAGAATTTATCCCTGAAACTTTTGTATTTGAAGAAGATCAGAGAACATGTTTAGGTGGATCTCAGCCGAGCTTATTGGGGCTGAATACTTTTTGTGGTGAGAAGATTCAACAGATTGACGAAAAAATTGAAATCGTGATTGGACCTTTAAATCATGAAGATTATTTAACATTTTTACCGAATCAGGCACGCAGCCTAAAATTAAAACAAATGATTCAAACTTGGTGTAGTCCAACATTAATGGTGGATGTGCGCTTAATTTTACAAAAAGAAGAAATAAAACCGGTGTGTTTAAATTCTTTGAGCGGAATTGGTTTAGCTCAGGGAGCATTTTTACAGCCGAATAAACAGGTCGATAATACAGAAACCTGTTATGCCTTAATGGGGAATGCAAAATAATGCTGAAATTAATAATTGGAACCTTTAGTACGCTTTTTGTTTTGTGTACTGCTTTCGTGATTTTTTACTGGCGAGATACAGGCTATGATCCGACGGCTTTCGATTTAGTCACATACTTTTTACTTCTTCCTTTAGCTTTATGTGCAATTATTTTGTCGCCTTATTTGCTTTACAAGGGCATTCAACATCAAAAAGAAAAAAAACTTGAAGCTGAAAAACGTGCAGAAGAACAAGCTGAGCAACAACAACTTGAGGCCATTGAACAAGCAAAACCGAAGCCTGTCGATGTACAGCAATTTCGTTTAAATGTTTATTCTTCAGCGGCTTGGCATAGTTTTGGTGAAAACGAACAAATTATCCAAGATATTCAACAATTCAAAAGTCCTGAACTCGATGATAAATTATTCAATGCATACGGTTTGCCTGTTCTTTCATTTCGAATCAAAGATTTAGATGAACTTACTAGTGAAGAAGCAGATGATGAATTTAGTGCCATCACCATGCGTGAAAAACGAATCCAGTCACTTATTCAGCAACAACTAGAGCAACACGTTGAAAGTCTATTTTTAATTGCTGAGCATCTGAAGCAATCAGCACTCTTTTATGATAGTGAATTGGCATATCAGTACCGTATGCATCCGGGTTGGGTGGATCCAGATTATACGCAAGATGAACATCCAGAACATTTGGCGAACAATGCACAGCAAGTTTCACGTTTAAATCGTTTAAATGTCCATATTTTGCTTGCTGATAATTTGATTCATCAATGGAATGATGATTATGCTCAAATTATTCAGCAGTATCTATCTGACGGATTTTCGATCATTCCCGAACAAATTCATATCGAGCCACATTTTATCGGCACTCAAGTCGCTTATTCAGAATGGTTAAGCATTTTAGAGATGATTTCAAAACAAAAGTTTGAAGTCAGTTTGATTCTCAATGCTGACTCTGAAATCGACCAAGAATGGATTGATGAAAAGCTGTGGTTACAAGAAAAATACATTGCTGCAGAGTTTGCATCGAGTTGGTGTTTGGCTGCTTCAGACGTTCAAGTTCGAGGTTTAACTCCAAATAAAGTGCTACAAGTGGTGGCACATGAGCCTGAGTTGAAACGTAATTTAGAGCTTAAAGCACTGAATAATTTAGATCAGTATGATCAAGAACAACCCTTTTTATTGATGTTAGATGATGCAACGGATATGAAAGTGGTGAAAAAATTACAGTATAAATTTAATGAAACCGCGATTGAAACCTATCATTTTTTATATACAAAACAGAATCTTGGAAATACCCAGCAATTGGCAAAAATTTTTGGATTCATGTTGGGTATGCACTTGCCAGAAGAGTTAACTGCCATGATTTATAGCACAGACCAAGAATCGACATTTGCTTTTATTCAAGCATTTTCAGTAGAAGATGAACTTGAACAAGAAACTGTTTAATTAGAATTAAGACGAAATTGAGAACATTGTGAACACACTATTTTATACGATCCTCGGTTATGTTTGGCAGTACGTCACCAATCCTAAAGCGATGGTGGCTTTGTCATTTTTTGTGGCCATTGTTGCCATGCATAATTCGATTCCACAAAAGACTTTTTACATTGTGGTTGCTGTTTATATTCTCGGATTAATTCTGTGGGGTATTTATGAATTAGTGCAGCATTATCGTCATAAACAGCAAGGCGAAGAGCTTGCTGAGGCGATTGCCAAAGATAATGAAGCTGAATACGGCAAACAAAAGAATAAAGAAGAACTTGCGCTGATCAATCAGCAAATGAAAGACTCGATTCAACTTATCCGTAAATCAAAACTCGGCGACAAAAAGGGTAATGCAGCGCTATATGAATTACCTTGGTACATGGTGATTGGTAACCCAGCAGCGGGTAAAAGTTCAGCGATTTATAATTCTGGTCTTAGATTTCCATTTGAAGAAACTCATCAGAAAATGGTGTCGGCAGGTCTAAGTGGTACTCGTAACTGCGATTGGTTTTTCTCTACAGATGGTGTGTTACTCGATACCGCAGGTCGATATTCTGTTTATGCCGAAGACCATTCAGAATGGTTAGGCTTTTTAAATATTCTAAAGAAAAACCGTTCTAAAGCACCAATTAACGGTTTAATCGTGATTGTTTCTGTGGCTGAGCTTGTCAGTCAAAGCCCTGAAAAATCAATCAAATTAGCCAAAAACTTACGCGCACGTATACAGGATTTGACTGAACGTTTAGAAATTTTTGCACCAGTCTATATCGTTTTTTCAAAAATGGATTTGATTGCTGGCTTTACTGAATTTTTTGATTGTTATGATAAGGATGAATTTGATCAAGTTTGGGGTGCAACACTGCCTTATGATCCAGACTCATCTGAGCATGCCGTTGAGATGTTCGAAAAGCATTATTCAATTTTATACGATGGTTTGAAGAGCGTCAGTACTACGCACTTGAGTCGTCGTCATTCGCAAAATATTTCTCCAAGTGTAATGACATTTCCACTTGAGTTTAAAAGTTTAAAGCCAGTGTTAAAAACTTTTATTGGTACGTTGTTTCAAGACAACCCTTATCAGTTTAAACCAGTTTTCCGTGGGTTCTATTTCACCAGTGCGTTACAAGAAGGTGTGATTGAAAGTCCAATGACCGAGCAAATCGCTGAAGACTTTCATTTGGTGAAAAGTACGGATAGTGAGTTTGGCATTCCTACGAATTCTGTTTCGCAAGACCATGGTTATTTCTTAAAAGGACTCTTTTCAACCGTCATTTTAAAAGATAAAAATCTAGTTAAACAACATATCAATCCTGCACGTAAACGTCAGCGCTTTATGGCATTTATTGCTGCATTGTTATTGGTTGCTGTGGTGCTTGGGTTATGGGTTTGGTCGTATCGTAATAACCAACAACTCGTGGCGGAAGTTCAAGCTGACTTAGACAAAGTTGTGCAAATGGAAAGCCGTAGCGGAAGTGAGCTTTCGACTCAATTGGATGCATTGCTGATATTACAAGGGCATTTACAGCAGCTCGATCACTTTGATGAAGATCGTCCTTTGAAATACAGCTTTGGTTTATACCAAGGGAATAAAATCCGTGAAAAACTTAAAGTTGAGTATTTACGTGGTATTCAACAAATTGTATTAGTACCATCTCAGCAAAATATGGCGCAGTACTTACAACGCGTTAAAGCCAATGAAGCGACGTTGAAAGAAAATCACGTCAATGTGCAAATCACTCAAGCTGTGAAATCAAATCAGCCCTATTTAGAACCATCAGATACTAACCCTCAGGATGCATATAATGCACTGAAGGCTTATTTGATGATGAGCAATCATAAATATATGGAATCGAGCCATTTGAGTGACCAAGTTACTCGTTTCTGGCGTTCGTGGTTAGATTCAAATCGTGGTCAAATGCCACGTGGGGAAATGATTCAAAAAGCCGAACAAGTTTTATCTTATGCGATGACTTTAGCTGCTGATCCTGCGTTTCCGCAAATGGAATCTGATCCTTTATTGGTAGATCAAACACGTCAATTATTGACGGCTGTTACCATGGGTATTCCTGCACGTGACCGCGTTTATAATGAAATTAAAATGCGTGGTTCGGTACGTTTCCCTGCGGTGACAGTGAAGCAAATATTAGGTGAAACAGGCCAAAACAGCATGTTGGGTAGTTACGCCTTGCCGGGTATCTTTACTTACCAAGCTTGGAATGATTATGTAAAAGATGCGATTAACCAAGCTGCGAATAATCCGACGGATACTCAAGATTGGGTACTCAATACCAATCGTTCTGATGACCTGACGTTTAGTGGTAGTCCAGATCAGATCAGTAAACAGTTAACCGAACTTTATAAGCAGGAATATATCGCTGAATGGCGTAAATTCTTAAATGCTGTGCATTATGGCAAAGGCGCAGATGTCGCTCAGCAGTCACGTTTTATCGATATTTTAGGTGAACCTGAGAATTCGCCAATTCGTAAAGTGGTGGACCGTATTGCGAAAGAAACCAGTTGGGATAATCCAATTGTTCAAGCAGAACTGGCTGCGCCTCAGAAAGGTTTTATTGCGTGGTTTAAACGTAAAGTCCTCAGCCGTGATGATGCGCAGCAGGCACAGCAAGTTGCTTCTAAAGCCGGTCAAGGTGTTATTGCAAAAGAATTTGATGTGTTCTATCAATTGGTTCGTAAGCGTGATGATCAGCAAAACAAATCTATTTTAGATGAATACATGCTGTCTTTGAGTCAAGTGCGCAGCAAGTTCAATGACTTGAAGAGTGGCGGTGATATGGGACCTGCAAGCATGACATTGGTGAAACAAACCATCAATGATCAAAGCTCTGTCTTTAATAGCACGCAAAAATTTGTGGATGAAAAAATGTCTGTGGGTCTGAATGAATTAGACCAGCAGTTGATTCAAAAACTCTTTATGCAGCCGGTGACTCAGTCATTTGAAGTTCTTTTGATTCCAGCTCAAAACGAAATTAATAAGTTGTGGGCAATGCAGGCGTATCAACCATTTACAACCAATCTTGCACCTAAATATCCATTTAATAGCAATGCTACTTTACAAGCGACCAGTAATGAAATTAGCCAAATTTTTGGTGAAAACGGAAGTATCGCTCGCTTTGTAAAAGAATATTTAGATCCATTGGTGATTCGTCGAGGCTATACCTTAACCACGAAAACATGGAAAGATTTGGGCATTGGTTTAAATCCACAATTTGTAGCGAACTTCCAACGCTATGTTGCGCCAAGTAATGGCGTTGCTACAGGGGAATTGAGTCAAGCAGCACCTGCGGCAACCAATCAATCGAACTTCCAGTTCTTCCCATTAGAAAATACACAGTTGCTTTCATATACCATTGATATTGATGGTCAGCGTATGGTGTATGAAAACGGTGTTCAGCAATGGGTGAACTTCGTTTGGCCAAATAAAGGGGCAATTCCGGGTGCACGTATTACTGCAATTGACTTGGAAGGTCAAACGCATACGATTTTTGATGAGCCGGGTGAATATGGTATTAACCGATTGGTTGAAGGCGCTCAGCGTACACAAAATGGTAATTCATTTGAAATGGTGTGGCGTAGCAAACAAAATCCAAAAGTGTTTGTTAAAGTGAATTTCCGTTTAATTAGTGGTAACGCATCTGGCCCAACTACAGGTTCAGGCTATTCAGGTATGACTCTTGTTGATCAAGTGGTGACGAATAAAGGTGTTCGTGTCGTCGCAGCGCAAACGATGCCTGCAGGACAAGCGCCTGTAGCGCCACCAGCGACTTCACCGATGAGTGTTGTACAAGGAACAGCAACACCATGATGATGAATTTAAAAATGAGAGCGGTGGCATTCGTGCAAAAGAACAAGGAGTGTGACGATGTATGAAGTGAGAACGACACCGCTGTATTATGGAAAATGTCCAGCTCGTGGTGACTTCTTAAAGAGCCGTGAACAATATTCACTGATTCAGTTAATCGATCAGTGGATCACGGAGGCGCTTGAGTTCGCTATGCGTTCAGACAATTTTAATGCAGCGTATAACTCACTGCCTTCATTAGATTTCTTTATTGCCAGTCCAAAAGATAAGCGTTTTTTGGTTGCCAATTTGATTAGTAGTGAAGACAGTTCAAAGCGTCAATTTCCAATGGTGCTCGCTCATCTGCTAGAAATCGATGATCCTTTCGATAATATTTTGTATGCACCATATCGTTATAAACAGACTTTGATTGACTTATATCAGCGTAACCGAGTGATGCGTTCTATTCGCGATCCCGATATTTTGCTCGATAAATTAGGTAAATTAAATAACGAAATCCAAGTGTTCGGAACAGAAGAAACCTCTTCTTTTTATGAGCATCATACTTTGCATTCATTTGCACGTTTATTGAATTTTACGCCGTATCAGCTGGCGCAAAGCATGATTGGTCTCGGTTTGCTGCTACAACCGATTATTCATCAGGGTACGTCTCGGTTGAATAAAGTGTTGATCTTACCGATCAATAATATTAGTTACTGTTATGAAATTGCGGCTTTTTGGGTCAATTTAATTAGTCGCTTTGTCGAAAACCAAGATGCTGAATTACTCATTGGCATCCTACACAGTGATTCGCCAGTTTTACTGTTTGGTTTTCAAGGCGCTGATATTACAGCGCTGAGTGATGTATTTACCCAAAACATGCAAAGTGATCATTGGGTTTCCTTGATTGATGCTAGTTGGATTGATCCTTATCTTGAACAAAATGCAGGCTTAGCCGTTTTGGAACAGTCTTTGAGTGAGCGCCAGATCAGCCTTATTCATGGCATTAAACTTTTTAGACAGACTTTTATAGAAGAATAATGATGCAAAGAATCTTACCAATGTTGCCCAAATTTCTTGCGAGTGTGTACATTTTAGGTTGTTCGACTTTGCTTTGGGCAGAGCCTATTGTGATTGAAGGTGCTGTACCGAATGAAGCAACCAAGCAAGAAATATTAAATAAAGCCTATTTGACCTATGGTCAGGCAAATGTGGTTGATAAAATTCAGGTTCGAGCGGTTACAGCACCCAATGGTTGGGGCAATAGCGTAAGCCAAATGATTAATGATGACTTAAAAAAAGTAAAACAGGGGAAACTCTCTGTACGCGGAACGCAAGTCGATTTAAGTGGCAAGATGTCAAATCAAAATGATATCCAACCAACGACCACCAAGTTTCAGTCTTTGGTCACAGCACCTTTTCGTTTCAATGCACAGCTTTCTGTCAATCAGGCTGAACAGGCTATTATTGATGCGGCTTTACGTAATCGTATTATCGAATTTGAATCGGGAAGTGCTATTTTAGCGCCATCTGGGGTACAGATCTTAGATGAAATGGTTGTCGCACTGAATCGCGTCGGTGGGAAAAAAGTACGAATTATTGGTCACACAGACAGCTCGGGGAATCCTGAGAAAAACTTAAGTTTAAGCCAAGATCGTGCTAATGCAGTTAAAAACTACCTGATTTCAAAAAATATTGCAGCGGCGAACTTAAGTACTGAAGGGATGGGCTCAAATAAGCCTGTAGCAGACAATGCTACGCCTGAAGGTCGTAAGAAAAACCGTCGTATTGAGTTTGAAGTACTGTAACTATTGTAACTACAACGGCTAATGCGACGAATGAACCCAGTGTATCTAGACTGGGTTTTTTTATACCAATTGACTCAGTCGATTATTTGATAACTGAAAACGACATTTTTTAAAGCAGCAGAGCGAAAACAAAATAGGAACATATTTTGAATTGGGATGATGCTATTAATTTTTGCATTTTATACCACTAAAGCATTCATATTTTGAGTAATAAAACAGTGGATTCTAAAATCAATTAAGGTTAAAACATAAGAATCAGTTTTGGATATGCGTTTCATATCTACTGCTTTAACCTTGTCGATAAAGAATAATCACTTTTGACATGGTGCAAAGTTTTAAAAAATCTGCAGGACAGTGCGGAAAAACAACAACTCAATATGGATGAATGTGGGAGCAAAGAATGCTTGGTAATATGATGTTTAAACCGCTTTTGATTAGTAGCATGATTGAACATGCGGGTCGCTATCATGCGGATAGTTTAGTAATTTCAAAAAATACAGACACGACGATTACGAAAACCACTTGGGGTGAAGTCCATAAAAATTCAAAACGATTTGCCAATGTTCTTGCATCACTCGGTTTAAATTTAGGGGATCGTGTTGCGACCATCGCTTGGAATAACCATCGTCACTTAGAGTCTTGGTACGCTATTTCAGGTAGTGGTTATGTCTGTCACACTATTAATCCGCGTTTATTTCCAGAACAATTAATTTTTATCATCAATGATGCCGCAGACCGCGTGATGTTATTTGATAAAACCTTTTTGCCGTTAATCAAAGCAGTAAAACCACTATTAAAATCTGTTGAACATTTTATTTGTTTAGATGCACCAGATGCAGCAATTGTCGAAGCGGTGCCAGATGTTAAATTTTATGATGAACTTATTGCGGGACAATCTGCAGACTATACATGGCCAGAATTAGATGAATTATCGGCTAGTTCTTTATGTTATACCTCTGGTACCACAGGCAATCCGAAAGGTGTGTTGTATAGCCATCGTTCAACAGTCTTACACAGTTATGCGATTTGTATGCCGGATTCATTAAATATCTCAGCGCGGGATATTATGATGCCTGTTGTGCCGATGTTCCATGTCAATGCATGGGGTACGCCATATGCTGCGGCAATGGTGGGATGTACTTTAGTGCTGCCAGGCCCAGGTTTAGATGGAGCAAGCCTGACGCAAATGATTGATGACTATAAAGTATCCGTTGCATTGGGTGTTCCAACGATTTGGCAGGGTTTAATTAATGCTGCGCAACAAGCGGGTAGTCAGCTCCAAAGTTTAGTGCGTAATGTGGTGGGTGGATCTGCTTGTCCTCCTGCGATGTTAAAAGTGTTTAAAGAACAATTTAACTGTGAAACGATTCATGCTTGGGGAATGACCGAAACCAGTCCATTAGGTTCTTCAAACCAGTTTAAAGCCAAACATTTGTTATTATCTGAAGAAGAACAATTACAAGTACGATTATCACAAGGTCGTCCACCATTTGGGGTCGATTTACGTATTACCGATGAAGAAAACGGTACACACGAAGTTGCACGTGATGGCGAAACGACGGGTAATTTACAGATCCAAGGGCATTGGATTATTGGCAATTACTTTGGCAAAACAGAGTCTCCATTAACCTCAGATGGTTGGTTTGATACAGGGGATATTGCAACCCTGAATGAGGATGGTTTCTTAAAAATTAGTGACCGTTCAAAAGATTTGATCAAATCTGGCGGTGAATGGATTTCTTCTGTTGAGTTAGAAAATTTAGCTATGGGACATCCTAAAATTGCAATGGCGGCAGTGATTGCAGCAACCCATCCAAAATGGGATGAGCGTCCTGTATTGATTGCAATTAAAAAGCCAGATGTCGATTTATCTGATACAGAAATTTTGGATTATTATGCAGATAAAGTCGCTAAATGGCAGGTGCCAGATAAAGTAATTTTCGTGGATGCTATTCCTTTGAGCGGAACAGGTAAAATGCTGAAAAAAGATCTACGTGAGCAATTTGGTGCTGTACTACTTGAAAGCTAACTTACTGTAAGTTACCAACTAAATATTGGTAAAGAGCAAAACGCAAAGGTGATATGCCTTTGCATTTTTTTATAAAAACTTAAATTTTGATAAATACTATATTCTTAATATCAGGTTTTTAAATAAATTTTTTTCAACGAATCTATAACCAAGTTCAATGAATAATCTAGCCCTGTTGGGTCGCATTCAATTCAATAAAAGCGTAAATTGATGAGGCATCCACCGTTAAACCACCTTTCTTATGTTTCCAGTTTGGATCTTGTTCACTTTAATGGCTGCTTTTATGCAGTCATGGCGCAATGCATTTCAAAAACAACTCAGTACCACTGTTGATGTGTATGGTGTCACCCTTGCACGGTTTATTTTTGGGCTCCCATTTGCCTGCATTTATTTATTTGTGCTGTACCAACAACAGCCTGTGACTCAGGTGACCACATTTACACCTATGTTTTGGATCTATGTGGTGATTGCAGGACTAAGTCAAATTTTAGCGACGATTTTAATGGTCTTGCTTTTTAAGCAAAAGAATTATGCCATCGGCGTCGGTTTAGCGAAAAGTGAAGCGATCTTTGCGGCCATTGTTGGAGTGATTTTCTTAAGTGAACAATTAAGTTTATTTGGTTGGATTGGTGTTTTGGTTGGTGGCATAGCCGTTTTTCTTTTAAGCAAAGGTTCTCAACGACAAAAGTTATCTTTGCCAACTTTATGCATCGGTGTAGGGAGTGGATTAAGTTTTGCTATTACCTCTTTATTGGTTCGTGAAGCCAGTTTAGAGCTAAGTGATTTACCGACTTTGCATCGTGCGGCGTGGGTATTGTTGAGTGTAATTGGCTTTCAATGTGTGATTATGCTGCTGTACCTCAGTCTATTTAGCCGCAAAACGCTCATTGCCATGTGGGATAGAGTCGGTCTGACCTTTCGCGTTAGTGTCTGTAGCTTTCTAGCATCCTTGGGCTGGTTTACTGCTATGAGTATGCAAACGGTTGCGATTGTCAAAACCCTAGGTCAAATCGAAATATTATTTAGCCTCTTAATCTCTGCCTATTTCTTTAAGGAAAAACTCGCAAGAACTGATCATTGGGGTTTAGCCCTAGTGGTGATTGCGGCGATTATGGTGATTTGGGCTTAATGTGTGCTTTAAACAGACATGAAGGTAAAAAAGTCCGAATTTAAGTCAGATTTTCGAATATTTTTTTTAATTAAAAGATGAGAAATATTTGATGTCCACTAGGATATTTATCATGGAATTGTTTATGATTTAAAGTATGACTAAACTTTGAACATGATTGAAAATTCTCAAGTTGTTCAATTTATATGTTTTTTTCAAATTTTAGCGTTAAATTTTTATATTATTTTTTATTTATATTGCCAAAATAAACAATGTATTGATGGGAGGGCTTAAATTTGGAAATACTCATACAAACATTATCCTTCCCAGCGTTGTTAACTATTTTAGCTTCGGCTTTAGGCTGTGGATTGCTCATCGGTTTGGAGCGTCAACGTAACAACAATTTGGACAGTGAACAGAGCTTTGCCGGTTTACGCTCATTTACCATTTGTGCGCTGTTTGGAGCATTGTGTTTTTTAATCCATTTAGCTGTTGGTGTAATCGGTGCAATTGTCGTCAGTGTGTTTAGCTATTATGGATTAAGCCAGCAAAAACAAGATATTGGCACAACCACAGAACTAGCTTTTGTTATGACCTATTTAATCGGCGCTGCTTGTGTATTTAATATTCCATTGGCTGCGTGTTTGGCTGTGGTGTTGACCCTCATATTAGTTGGAAAAAAAGGCTTACATCATTTTGCAGCACATTGGATCAAAGACTATGAGTTAAGAGATGGTGTATTTTTACTGGCATTGATCCTAATTGCCTTACCTTTAACGCCGAATCAGGCCTATTGGGGTTCTGTATTAAATCCCTATGTGATTTTAAAATTACTGATATTGATCTTGGTGGTGCAGTCATTAGCGCACATCGCCAAGCGGCTTCTATCTTCTGATAAAGCGATTATCTTATCGGCCTTGGCATCAGGTTTTGTGTCGAGCACAGCAACAATCGCAAGCTTAGGCATGGAAGTGCGAGCAGGAAAAGCCAGTGCCAAAAGTAATGCAGGGGCAGGACTTTTTTCATGTGTTGCGACATTGGTTCAACTTTTGATCATTGTCCTTGGGGTGAGTTTTGCTTGGTTTAAAATATTAGTTATACCAAGTATCGTCGGCATCTTGATATTGGTCCTTACTGCGTTATATCTGATTTATGGCTCATCTCAAGTTCAGCATAATAAAGAGTCAGAACCTGAAATGCTTCGTGTAGAGGCGAATGAAACAGTGCCGTTAGAAAATACTGATAGTCGAATGTTTAGCTTAAAACAGGCGGCAATCATTGCCATCACGCTTACTTTGATCCAAGCACTTGTTTATGGATTAAATCTCGCTTTAGGTGATAAAGGCTTAATTTTAGGGACATTATTAGCATCACTCTTTGAAGTCCATGCAGCTATGGCAACCGTGGTGATGCAAGGTAATATCGACAATTTAACATTGGTTTATGCTGTGGTGATTGGATTATCAGCCCATGCGATTTCAAAATGTGTGAATGCATTTCTCACAGGTGGCTGGAAATATTTTCTATATTTTGCACCAACACAGTTACTTCATATGCTGTGCCTAATCGCGGTTTTGCTATTCAGTTTAAGATAAATGAGCCAAGTGACTGCTTCTTATTATTCATGGCGCAATTGCATTAATCTGGCTTTAATTTGTGGCCAATTGGTTGAAATCCAACATACCAGCGAACCTAATGTCACCAAAATGGCACCATGCCAAAAACTTAAACTCAGTGGTGTCTGTAATATAAACATTGAAATAACCGAAGAAAAAATCGGACTAAAATACGATAAAGTTACCAATATCGTAATATTGCCTTTTATAATACCTACATTCCACGCTGCATAACCCAATGCGGTCACGATGGACACGATTAACATATACTTACCGGTATGTAAGTCTACGGCAGGCATTCGCGGGATACCGTGAAATATCAACATTTTTAGCCATAGCACAATGGTGATCACGACGAAAAAGAATGAAATAGGGTTATGCCCATGACTGTATTTACGTGTAATCACACAATAGAGTGACCATAAACTCGCGCCCATAAAAGCAAGAAAATAGCTAAAGGGATTGGACTGAATGTTGGTAAAGACTGTAGACCAGTTAAAACTTCCGTTACCAGTTTGGATTAAAATAATGCCGCCCAAACTAATGGCTAAACCAATGATTACGAAAAAGTTAAATTTTAATTCTTTAAATAATATTAACGCGGCAATTGTCAGACTCGGCCATAAATAATTGACCAAACTGATTTCAATCGCTTGTTGAGCTGTTTGAGCCAAAGCAATGGCATACGAAAAACACAACTCATAAATCACAAATAAAAGGGTGGCGTATATCAAAAATTGGCGCGGAACCAGTTTAAGGTTTGGAATTTTAAATAAGAGCAATAGAATAATTGCGCTCAAGGTATACATAAAGAGCACAGCAAGATCAGGGCCAATACTGAAACTAATTTTCTTAAGTAAACCAACAATAGAAGACCATTGTAAGATTGCACTGAATCCAATCAGCGTTGCAAGATTTTTGGACATGATTGCTCGAAGATTTCGCAAATGGCGAATGAATTTTTAATTTTTATTATAGTCTTTATTCAGTCGTTTAGTATAAGCGTGAAATTATCAAACTCTATTTAATTAAAAAGATTTAGAGCTCGTCGTACGTCAAGAGCAGCATGGCGATGAACTAGGTTTAGATTCTGGCTTATTAACGCACGATTTAAAACTTGGACAATGTATTCATGCCTATATTCGTGCGAATCCAAATTTTCACTTAGCAGAGGGCGTTAAGTCGGCAATTATGATTGGCAATGGCTCAGGAATGGCGGGTTTGCTTTCACATCTTAAGCAACGTGTCGCAAAAGAGCACTGTCAAAACTGGTTAATTTATGGTGAGCGTCAACAAGCTTTCGATGCAATTTTTGCTGATGAACTGCATGAATTACAAAACCAAGGTAAAATTGCAGAAATCGATCGGGTATTTTCTCGTGATGGATTTGCTGAAAAGTATGTGCAAGATGTCCTAGTTGTAAAAAAAGCTGAATTGATTGATTGGCTAGAGCAAGGGGCTTGTCTCTATATCTGCGGCAGTTTGAATATGGCCAAAGCGGTAGATGCCACTTTGCAAGAGATACTGGGCATTGAACAACTGCATACACTGCGTAAAGCAGGTCATTACCGCCGCAATGTGTATTAAATAATTGATGTCTACTGAAGAAGTAAATAATGATGCAGTTCGTAATGAGATGGATCGATAGTTTAAAAAGGAACAATAATGGATAAATTTGTAATTAGAGTTTATCACGATTGTAAAAGGCTAATTATAGCTATTTTTTTTATTATTGAATTTTTGATTTTTTTAATAAAGTATTACTTTTTTGGGATAGGTTTCTGGAGTTTTATTGGTGCAGTAGTTTTTTTTATTATCTTTGTTGATCTAATTTATAATGGGAGTTATTTGTTGATCGGAAAGATAAAAAAAGAAACTGAAGTTTATGAATATTATATTAGGTTTATCTATATTTTTGTAATTTATTTATTTTCAATATATTGCATTGTTGAGTGAAGAGTAAAATTTAAAAATTATAAGTAAATATTTTTTTTAATATTTTGTAGAGTTTTGCTCGTTTATGGCTCTATTGCATAAAGATTCTTAAGGCAGACCACCATAAGTCACTAAAAATTAAGTAACTTACTTGGATATGAGGTGGGCCTAATCAAAATCTTTTGTTTTCTCCAAAGCATGGATTAATCAATTGCTAGCCAATCTTATTGTTTGAATCTTTTATTTGGAACTGAGTAAAAGTGACTTATGAATATAAATTAATTTTCAGAGTTAGGTGTGTTGATTTTACAAAGAATATTTGATCATGACGCTTTAAATTTATCAATAATTAAGTATAGTTATACCATTAAAAAATTACTAGATTAAACAAACAATGAGAATGCATATTTTTTTAAATTCCTTACTTACGATGTATTGTTCAATTTCAATATTTATGGTCATTTTTATATATTTTTTATCTAATTGGCAAATATGGGAAAAACATTTTACATTCATTAGTTTAATATCATTCTTAATACTGGCAATTTGTTTTTACTTTAAATATAACGAAAAATTGAATGATGGTAATATTTTATTCAAGCAGTTGCCAATGAAAGTACAACTACCAATAAGAACTTCAACTATATTATTTTTAAACCTAAATTTGGGTTTTATCTTATTTATATTGGCAGTGCTTACGATAGTAATTACAGCTAATATATGGTTTTTTACACTTTGTATTTTTATTATTTGGAATGCAATAATTTGTCATCCTCATATTTGGTTTGTAGATTCAATTGATTTAAAACAAGATATAAAAAATAAAACAAACGAATTTGAAATTCTAAGACAGGATAAAGGTGATTTTGAATATTTTAATGATGGTTTCACATACACTATAACTGGGCCTGAAATAAGCACTAAAACTATATTATGGAAAGATATTCAAAGTATAGATGTCGTACGCCAAGATCTTGGAACCATTGATGAGATTCAGCTCTATATATTGTGTTCAAATACAATCATTTATATTACCGAAAATACACAGGGTTATTACTATTTCATTGATCAACTGCATCAGAATTTTCCAGAAATAGATGAAATTTGGCAAATTTCAATCATTGCAGATGATTCAGGGCAACCATTCAATATTTTAAAAAAAGGCAATGGTCATTGATATGAAAAGTTATTTAGCCGTCTACGATATTGGCGTATAATTTGCTTGCTTCTACCTAATTTTTTACTGTTTGATATAACAAATTAGGAAGTTGAAGTGACTACAGGCTACTTACGCGGGCAAGACTTAATTGACCAGATCCAACAACAGGATTATTCCAGAGACCTAATTGGATATCATGGCGATGTACCTCAAGTCGTATGGCCTAATCAGGCACGTATCGCAGTGCAGTTTGTGTTGAACTATGAAGAGGGTGGAGAAAACCATATCGAACATGGGGATGCAGGATCAGAACAATTCTTATCCGATATTATTGGAGCGGCCAGTTTTCCTGCCAAACATATGTCGATGGACTCGATGTATGAATATGGCTCCAGAGCCGGTTTTTGGCGGATTCATGAAGAATTTAAAAAACGTGATTTACCCATGACGGTCTTTGGCGTTGGTATGGCTTTAGCACGCAATCCTTATATTGTCGATGCGATCAAACAAACCAATTATGATGTCGTTTCACATGGTCAACGCTGGTTACATTATCAGGATATGCCGATAGAGTTGGAACGTCAGCACATGGATCAGGCAATTAGTGTGCTTGAAGCATTATTTGGAAAGACGCCTATTGGTTGGTACACAGGGCGTGACAGTCCCAACACACGTCAGCTATTGGCTGAATTTCCGCAAATTAAATATGACTGTGATCACTATGGTGATGATTTACCTTTTTGGAGTCGTTTGACAAATGAAAATGGTCAAACCCGTCCACATTTAATTATTCCTTATACACTCGAAAGCAATGATATGAAGTTTTGTTCGCCTGGTGGTTTCAACAGTGGTGAACAATTTTATCAATATCTTAAAGATGCTTTTGATGTGCTATATGCAGAAGGTGAAAGCGCGCCAAAAATGTTATCGATTGGGATGCATTGTCGTATTTTAGGGCGACCAGGCCGTTTTAAAGCACTACAACGATTCTTAGATTATGTGCAATCACATGAAAAAGTGTGGATTTGTCGCCGTGGTGATATTGCGGAACATTGGTATACACATCATGCAGTCTAGTAAAAAAATATTTGGATAAAGAGGAGCTTAGCTCCTCTTTTTTTAGGCCTGTACTTAGGTAACTGACATCATAGACCTAGGTTGGCACTGATATTGCAAAACTAAATTTGAACAATCATTCAATAATTTTAGGCGATTTTATAGTGCAACTTGTTGAATTTAATAAAGCATCCGAAGCAGATGTAAAAACTTTTTTAAAGCACTGTGTGCAAATTGAAAGCTGGGCAGAACACATTGTGGCGCAGCGCCCTTATACCTCTGTCACGCAAATCATAGATCAAGCAGTAAAAGCTGCAAATGCTTGGACTTGGGATGAAATCAAAAATGCTTTAGATAACCATCCCCGGATTGGTGAAAAAAAGGCGCAGGCTGAATTAAGTAGTTTTGAACAACAATTTTCAAATCGAGAACAGTCTAAAATTTCAGCAGATGAAGAAACTCAATTTGCATTGCTCAAAGGCAATATCGCGTATGAGAAAAAGTATGGTTATCTCTTTTTAATCAAAGCCTCTGGCCTTAGTAGTGAAGATGTACTACAGGCACTGCAATATCGATTATTGAATGATCCTGAAACTGAAAAACGAATTGTTCATCATCAATTGGCTGAAATTGCCTTATTAAGATTAAAACAGGAGCTTAGCGCATGATTAGCTCACATATTTTAGATACCAATCTGGGTAAACCTGCAGCGAATGTCCACATTCAATTATTTAATGCACACGGAGAGTTACTAGGTTCAGCCCAAACCAATGCAGATGGTCGCGTCAATGATTTTGCGCTGAAGGACTTTACAGCAGGTGCTTATAGCCTTGAATTTGCGACTGCTGAATATTTTCAGACTTTAAATACCGAAACCTTTTTTCCAAAAGCTGTGATTCATTTTTATGTAAAAGATGCCTCGCAGCATTTTCATATTCCTTTACTCATCAGCCCATTTGCATATTCAACGTATCGCGGAAGCTAAGAGCAAAGTTAAAAAATAGGGGATATAAAAATGACAGAACAAGATAAAACAGTTTCACCAGAAAATGAATATTTAGGCGCAGGGAAAAGCCTTGCCTATGGTCTACAGCATGTATTAACCATGTATGGCGGTATTATCGCTCCGCCATTGATTATTGGTACAGCCGCGGGACTTGAACCTGCGCAGATCGGTTTATTGATTGCGGCGGCGCTTTTTGTCGGTGGCTTGGCGACCATCCTACAAACCGTAGGTGTGAAATATATCGGTGCAAAATTACCCTTAGTACAAGGTGTTTCATTTGCAGGTGTGGCGACGATGATTGCCATAGTAACCGCAGGCGGTGGGCTTTCTGCTGTTTATGGCGCAGTGATTGTTGCATCTCTAATTGGCTTTTTTCTAGCTCCATATTTTTCAAAAATTATTCGTTTTTTCCCACCGATTGTGACTGGTTGTGTGATCACCGTGATTGGTCTTTCATTGCTGCCTGTAGCGGTCCGCTGGATGATGGGGGGGGAACAATAAAGCACCAGACTGGGGAAGTGCTGAGAACATCAGTTTGGCATTTTTAACTTTGGGTATCGTGATTGCGCTGAACTTAACCCGTAATGCAACTATCCGACGTTTATCAATTTTGTTGGCCATTGTCTTCGGTACGGTGCTGGCTTATGCCTTTGGTTTTGGCGATTTTTCTAAAGTTGCAAATGGTAACTGGATTCAATTTCCAAGCTTCTTTGCTTTCGGTATGCCAACTTTTGAGTTAAGTGCCATTATTGCTATGTTGATCGTGACTTTAGTGATTATGACTGAAACGACAGCAGATATTATTGCCGTTGGGGAGATTGTTGGTACTAAAGTGGATGCTGAGCGTATTACCAATGGCTTACGTGCAGATATGTTATCTAGTGCAGCAGCGCCAATCTTCGGCTCATTCATGCAAAGTGCTTTTGCACAAAATGTCGGTTTAGTAGCGATTACTGGCGTGAAAAGTCGCTTTGTTGTCGCAGCGGGTGGAATGATTTTAGTCGTATTAGGCGTTCTGCCAATTATGGGGCGACTGATTGCAGCGATTCCTGTCCCTGTATTAGGTGGTGCTGGTTTAGTTTTGTTTGGAACGGTTGCGGCAAGTGGTATTCGTACCTTGGCGAAAATTGACTATAACGAGCAAAAGAACCTCATCATTGTTGCGACTGCGATTGCAGCAGGGATGATTCCAATTATCGATCATTCTTTCTACGCAAACTTCCCGAAATGGGTGCAAACACTCTTTCATTCAGGCATTAGTTCAACTTGTTTGATGGCGATTATTTTAAATATTGTGTTCAATCATTTGAATTTATTTAAAAATAAAGAAGTGACTATGAGCAAAGATCAGGTTAAAAAACCAAGCATGGCGATAGATGTACAACATTAATCATTGGCAATCTTGGGTCTTGAACCACACGATGATTCATAGAATATAGTTTGTATAGAATAAATAAAGCCCTTTGAATTGAGGGCTTTTTTAATGCGTTATGTTTAAATTAAATAATATCAAAAGATGAAATTAATTATGTATTAACAATTGGTTAAGTGATTTTTAGTCTATTTAACTGTAAGTGTTTAAGCTAAAAATACATTAATTTGAAATGTGAATAGGCGTTTGGAACTGGAACACATCACAATTATGTCCAATGCCAATACGATCGATGACGGCAAAGCTACTGGGTGCTTCGAGTGTCAGGAGAGGATGATGCCATGTTCCTGCACGATAGTTGACTCCTTGGCTCCCATCAGTGATGAAAGCACATAGCTGTGTAAGATCAGGGCTGTGATCATCCAACGCAGGTGCAACTACCACTAAAAAAGCCTGCGCTTGCATTGGAATAAACGCTTGTGAGCCGTTGGGATGACGCTCCAACATCGAAATCGTAAAAGGCAATTCAGTGGTTTTGATATTTCTAAAGATGCTAATTCCAGCAACCGCATCACCTGAAATTTCTGTTTCCACGAGGGCATGATATCGCTCTGTATGTGTGTCATTGATGTGGAAAAAATCATGTCCAGTCGTGCAAATGACCTCTCCAAAAGGCGCAAAGCCTTCAATACTTAGAGCTTGTATTTTTATGCTATGTGTCATGTTTAGATATCTTAGTAAGGCATTTAATTAAAAAAATTGAAACCATACACATAGGAAGCACGAAGGCTTCCTATTTTATCAATATTGCAATTAAGGATGTATTTTTCCCCATAACCGTATGCGACTAATCCCCCCGTCAGGAATCATATTGATGCGGATATGCGATATTTTTTCATGCTTTAAAATCTCACTGACGAAGCTATGAATGTGATCCATCTGCATGTCTTGTGCGTCGAGCAAAAACGGCCAGAACATACTTTGCGGAATCAGTTGAGGGTCAGTGGCATCTTCCACATAAATAGCTTGTATGGAAACCTGCGCAGGGAAGTTGCCTTTAAAATGGGCAGTATCAATATCAATTTTCTCTATTGCACCAGATTGACCCAAAGCCAAAATACACCAGTCAAAACCTGGTGCACGGCGACGTTTAGTTTCCCAACCATCTCCCATATTGATACCACGACCAGGGTTAATTAAGTTTCGTGGATGTCCAAAATGAGCATCACTATAAGCAATTACGCGTCCACCATTTTCCAGTGCAACAAGGTCTAATGTGCTCGTACTGTCTTGAATTTGAACCTGAACTTCACCATAGACTTTAAATCGTGCAATACCACCGTCTGGATATATATTTAAACGTACATGGGTAAACACCTGATCATTTGAGACCTTCAATATAAGGTGTTGGCTCGGGCCCAATACGGTATTGTCTAAGATATTGACCCATGCTGCCTGTGCTAGCTCACCACTTGGTGCAAAACAGGCTTCAACTGATGCGGAAGCTGGATAATTCCCTGTAAAGAATGTTGTATCAATATCTAAGGCTTGAATTCGTCCAGCAACACCGAGTTGGATGATTGCCCAATCATAACCTGCATGGCGTTTACGACGCGTTTCCCAACCATCCATCCATTTGCCATGATCATCAAATTTATCTTCGACGAAGATAGGTGCATTAAATTGAAGCATGCGTTTTGCTTCTGCAAAAAAATCATCTGAACATTCAAGTATTTTTGCACCAATACGGTCATCTGCTAAATTTGTAAGTGTCTGTAATTGTGCAGGAATATCAAAACTTGGTGCGAGTAAAGTCGCCATATATAAAATCCATTCACTATTTTCATTTAAAACATATGCATTTTGTTTTTAGTGTTAAAAATTTAACATTTGATAAAAACTAGCATTTACACGTGTTTAGAAGCACAGCGTGTGCCAACTTTAGATTTTTTTATTGTTTGTTTGAAAAAATGGCATGCTTTTCGCTTTTTAGGAGAAAGATATTTAAAAAAACACAGGGGAGTTATAGATGGACATTACAATTATTGGTGCAGGTATGGCGGGCCTAACGACAGGGATCGCTTTGAAAAAATTTGGACACCAAGTAACCATCTATGAACAGGCAGAACAAATTTTACCTGTTGGAGCCGCTATTTCTTTATGGTCTAACGGTGTCAAATGTTTGAACTATTTGGGGCTAACCGAACAAGTCGAAAAGCTCGGTGGCAAGATGGATCACTTAGCCTATATCGATGGTTTAACGGGCGATGTTATGACACAGTTTAGTCTGTTTCCTTTAATCGAAGAAGTTGGTCAGCGACCTTATCCAGTTTCACGCGCAGACTTACAAAATATGCTCATGGATGAATTTGGTCGTGAGAATATTCATCTAGGCAAAAAAATGGTGAGCTTCTCAGAACAAGATGATCAAGTGATCACCCGTTTTGCTGACGGAAGTGAGGTTCTGGCTGATTTATTGGTTGGCGCCGATGGTACACATTCATTGACACGGGCGTATGTATTGGGGGAACAAGTTGAGCGCCGCTATGCAGGTTATGTCAATTGGAACGGTTTAGTCGATATTTCAGAAGAATTTGCTGCGGCAGATCAATGGACGACATTTGTAGGAGAAGGTAAACGTGTTTCGCTGATGCCCGTTGCCGACAACCGATTCTATTTCTTCTTTGATGTCCCTTTAGCAGCAGGCTTAGAAAATGACCGCACACAATATAAGGCTTTATTTAAAGAATACTTTAAAGGTTGGTGTGAACCGGTGCAAAAGCTGATTGATGCTGTAGATGCCCAAAAAACCAATCGGGTAGAAATTCATGATATTGAACCTTTTGCAGATTTCTACAAAGGTCGTGTGGTGATCGTGGGTGATGCAGCACACAGTACAACGCCGGATATTGGACAAGGTGGCTGCCAAGCAATGGAAGATGCAATTTATTTA
This sequence comes from Acinetobacter sp. YH12144, assembly GCF_013418345.1. Taxonomy (NCBI): domain Bacteria; kingdom Pseudomonadati; phylum Pseudomonadota; class Gammaproteobacteria; order Moraxellales; family Moraxellaceae; genus Acinetobacter; species Acinetobacter sp. YH12144. Next base: position 51,144 of record NZ_VPCD01000022.1, read on the forward strand.
GCCCGTTCTCTGCAAATCAATACTTTAGGCTTACAAGATTCATTGCGTCGTTATCAAAATAAACGTAATGAACGTGCCAATGAATTGGTACTGCGAGCGCGTAAGCGTTGTGATGTGACCCATATGAAAGATGAAAGTGTGACGCGTGAATGGTATGCAGAACTGCGTAAAGAACAAGGCAATCATATTATGAAAGGCATTATTAGTAATATTGTAGGTAATCCATTGGATTAAAAAATAAACAGATAAAACTTTAGCTTTCAGCAGCCAGTACGGGTTATTCGCACTGGCTTTTTTTACAAAAAATTAAGTGACAAAAAAAGCCTAAATAATGGTTTTAGGGGTTCAAAGATTTTAAATTGATCTTAATTTCTTCCATTTTTTCCACCAAAAGATTAATCATGATCTGAGAAATTCGAGAGGTTTGGCGTTTCGATGCGACACATAAAGCGATGGTCAAACTGTGTAAGCCTTTTTCACGGATCGGTTTAAAAATAATCTTATTATTCTCAAGCAGTGGTAAAGCATCCATGTATGACATCAAACTGATACCTAATTGCTGTTGAACCAATGATAATATCATTCTAATGTCATTACATTCAATCTTTTGAATCGGACTAAACTTATGATGTTTATATAAAGTCTGTACATATTCACTAATAATGAGTGGATCACTCGGCAAAATATGCCGTTCATTTAACGTATCTGAAAGATAAATTTTATCCATTCCACCCAAGGTATGATGCGGCGACATCACAAAGCCCAACGGAATTTCTATAAAGGATAAAATCTCTAATTGGCTATGGCTTTTGGGATTTAAAATAATGCCAAAATCTAATTCTGCATCGACGATTTTTCTGGAAATATCTTCACTGCTATTCATGCTGATATTGAGGTTGATCCACGGATAGGTTTCAGCCATCTTTTGAATACAGTCGACGACGAAACTGTCATTCAAAGCCGCAATAAAGCCCATTTCAATGTTTCCACGGTTTAAGCCTTGGATTTCATCAAATCGAGTTCGTGTCAGTTGATATTCTTTTTGCCATTTTAATAAATCGGCATACAGTAATTCACCCGCGAGCGTCAGTTTTAAGCCCTGAGGTAATCGTTCAAATAGGGCAACCCCCAGTTCTTCCTCTGCCAAAACGATTTGCCGATGTACTGCTGAGACTGAAATAAAAAGTTGTTCAGCAGCTTTGCGCAGACTTCCAGTCCGTGCAACCGCCATAAAATATTCAGAAAATCTAGAAAAGGTAATCGACATACAAGCTTCAATCTCTATCGCGTGATTAGCGAATTATAATGTTATGCATTTTAAGCGATATTCATGCCAGCTTTATCAAATCGTGCAGAGATCAATGCTTATTGTTCTAAAAAACAGAACAATCTATGCAAATCATTCTAATAGACAGAAATGTGTTTAGAATTTAATTTCGACTTAGAAAATAAGGATTTAGCAAAATTTAAATAGCGCTAAATGCTAAAGAAATATTGCAATTGTCGAGATGAACTATGAATGCCATTCCAGTACTCAATTTATTTACCCAACCTCAGTGCAGTACATTTGATGCCAACGACTGGAATATTTTGGCGCAGCACTGGTATCCCGTTGCACGTGTAGAAGATGTTTCGACTGAACCGCAACAAGTGCAATTACTCGATGTAAAAATGGCGTTATATCAAACTGAAAGTGGAAAAATTCATTTGGTTCGTGACATTTGTCCACATCGAGGGGTGCCATTAACTAAAGGCTGGGTCAAGGGTGAAGACATCATTTGTCCATATCATGGTTTACATTATAACGGCGCAGGAAGGTGTGTAAAAATTCCCGCACAGCCAGAGCTGACTCAAATTTCAGAGCGTTTTTCATTAACTAAATTTCCAGTTGTATTGAAATATGGATTGGTGTGGACCAGTTTATTTAATCGCGATGAATCTACGGCCAATTTTCCAGATTTAGACACGTGGGATAACGAGCAGCACCAATCTATATTGCCACCTTATGTAGATATTGGTGGTTCAAGTGGACGTCAGCTCGAAGGCTTTATTGATGTTGCACATTTCGCATGGGTGCATCATGAGAGCTTTGCAGACCGTGAAAACCCCAAAGTGAAAAAATATTCGACAGTGCGTACAGACTATGGACTACATACAGAATATCTCAGTGATGTGAGTAATTATCCGCATGGCTTACAACATTTAGCGCCAGAAGATTTTTTATGGAAAAGAACGTTTGATGTCTATCCGCCATTTTCTGCAATTTTAACCATCGATTTTCCTGAAAATGGGGTGTTAAAAATCTTAAATGCTTGTTGTCCTGTATCGCATAATAAAACCCGTTTATTTGTGCCTTTAACTCGTAATTTTGATACCACTGGCGATTTGCAAGCGGTCTATGATTTTAATGCACAAATTTTTGCTGAAGATCAGGACATGGTGGAAAGTCAAAAACCAGAGGAATTGCCACTGGATATTAGTATGGAGGCGCATTTCGAAGCAGATCGATCATCGACAACCTATCGTCGCATATTAGCTGAATGGGGGCTAAGCAAACGTTATACCGTTTAATTTTTATTTTCGAATAATTTCATTCTTGGTTTTCATACAAAAAAAGCGACTCAATCGAGCCGCTTTTGACTTTGTACATAAAGGATTAGTTTACACGTATCCATGTTTGGCTGCGTCCAAGCGCAGATACACCAATATAGCCACGACCATTCAAGGTCTTGCCGTCATTCGACATTTTGGCATTGAAACTATAGGTTTTACCATTTTTCGGGTCAGTAATTTTACCGCCGTCATAGGTATTTTTACCGGTATTTTTCAAACCATTCACGATTTGCACACCGAGTAGTGGTTTATTGTGGAATTTACCTACACATTTTTGGCAGTTTTCTGCTTCACCCGGGGTGAGTACATCAACGATTTTTGCAGATAAAACGCCCTTTGATGTTTCATTAAATTGAACTACAGATAAAGGTTTTTTGGTTTGGTCATCGATGGTTTTCCATTTAGTACCATGCAATGGATCAGCAGCCAAAGCTAAGCTAGACACCAGTGACAAACCGATTAGGCTAAGAGTTGTTTTTATCATTTTAGAACCTCTATTGAACATAGTAAGAGATGTGCATCCCTGATCTTCCAAAGGGTGGATACACAAGACTTGGAAAATTACAAAGCATCAGCCTTGTTGTCTTCAAGGGCTATATTCACAAAAAAATAAGTATATATTGTGGATTTTATATACTGATTTTGAATATGTAGAATCTGGATCGTGTAGAAAAATAGAATAAATGTTGAGCTTTGTTTATAACATTTGGGATTTGTATCACTTTTATAAATATCAAACGCTGTTTGAGCTGAAAAATTTAGAGCTACAATCCCAAAAAAAGCCGGAGCTAAAAGGCTCATTTAAGTTTTCAATTTTTGCTCTAATCATGTTGAATTACATTAATTTGATTTGAAGCAATAACGCTAAAGAGCTATGTATAGCATTCATATTTTACAATTAAATAAAATCATTTCATTCATAGATCAGTTCTCGTTAAGCTTGTGTTATGAATAATATGAAAATGCAGCTTGTTCACTGAACGAGATTAAGTGTGTATAGGAATAACGATGAAAAATTTTAACAACAAAGTCGCAGCCATTACTGGAGCAGGTTCAGGTATTGGGCAGCAGTTAGCCATTCAACTGGCTCAATCAGGTGCGCATCTAGCATTAAGTGATCGCAACCTTGACGGTCTTGCACAAACGGCTGAAATGATTAAGTACACCGGTGTGAAAATAATTCAGACCCAATTAGATGTGTCTGATCGTGCCGCTGTAGAGCAATGGGCGGCTGCAACCCAAGCTGAATTTGGCCAGGTCAATTTGATCTTTAATAATGCAGGTGTCGCGTTAGCCAGTACTGTAGAAGGTATGCATTATGATGAAATTGAGTGGATTATGAATATTAATTTCTGGGGCGTGGTATATGGGACAAAAGCATTTTTACCGTATTTAAAACAAAGTGGCGATGGACATATAGTTAATATTTCCAGCTTATTTGGTTTGACGGCTCAACCGACTCAAAGTGCCTATAATGCAACGAAGTTTGCGGTACGAGGTTTTACTGAATCTTTACGCCAAGAATTAGACTTGGAAAATGCTGGAGTCAGCGCAACTTGCGTGCATCCGGGTGGGATTCGAACCAATATTGCAAATAGCGCGCGTATGAGTGACAGTATTCGTGCGTTAGGGATGAACCCAGATAGGGCAACCAAAGCATTTAATAAAGTGCTAAAAACACCGCCTGAAGTCGCAGCAAAAGTCATTTTAGATGCGGTAAAGCAGAATAAACGTCGAGTTTTAATTGGTAATGATGCCAAAATTATTGATTTAATTCAGCGAATTGCACCTACACGTTATGCCCAAGCCATAGATCTACTTAGTGGTAAGAAAAAACGTAAATAATTCAAAGATAAGTAAAAAAGGGATGATGCAACATGATCCCTTTTTTATCCTATAGAGCTCTTAATTTCGAATATTGAATTTTTAAGTTTATAAATGACAAGAAAATCAAAAAATTGAGTTTTCGATTAAACAAAGAAGATGTAGTGTTCCATCTTCTTTGTATTGGCAATGCGTTTGGACATTATGAACTTTTAGAATCTTGAGTCGTTGTCATCGGTGCTTGTGTGGCTACTCGTTTGGTCAAAATGACATGTGCAGCGACACCGATACAAATCCCCCAAAATACTGAGCTTAGCCCTAAAAAATGCATACCTGAGGCTGTCGCTAAAAAAGTGATTAGCGCCGCATCACGGTTGGCCTCATTTTTCATCGCAACGGACATGTTTGTTCCAATCGCACCTAATAACGCTAAACCTGCAAGTGCAGCGACCAACTCTTTAGGTAATAGGCTAAATAACATGACAATACTGCCTGCAAATAAGCCGCCTAAAATATAAAAAATACCATTGGCAATACCGGCTATATAACGTTTTTCTTTTAGTTCATGTGCATCTTTGCCCATACACATGGCTGCGGTAATAGACGCCAAAACAATGGTAATACCTCCGACACATGCGACAGCGAGCGAGGCAATACTGGTCGCAGTGATAATGGGCTTAGCTGGCGTGTCATATCCACTTAGTTTCATGATCGCCATCCCCGGAAGGAACTGACCACTCAGACTGACTAAAATTAAGGGAATCGCCAAATTTAAAGTCGAGTTCCAAGTCCAAACTGGAGCAATAAACTGCGGTATAGCGAGTTGAAAATTCACATCAACAGGATTAATTTTTCCTAATGTAAAACTCAGGATGACACCAGTCAGTAAGACCCAAATCATCGCGTAGCGTGGCGAAAGTCTTTTCGATATGAGAAAGACCAATAACATGCCAAAGACAATGATCGGCATACTATCTGTCGCAGTGAACAGTCCAAGTCCAAACTGAAATAAAATACCTGCCATCATTCCCGCAGCGACATCTTGAGGAATCCATTTTAAGAGTTTGTCAAAATAGCCAGTGATGCCAATCAAGAAAATAACAATAGCGGACGTGATATAAGCTGCTATGGCTTCATTCAGTGAAATATTCGGAAATAGGGTGACTAAAAGGGCTGTACCGGGCGCTGACCACGCGGTAATCACCGGGGTTTTATATTTAATAGAGAGATAAATACCCGCCAGCGCAGCACCAATAGAAATCCCCCAAATCCATGAAATCATCATGGCTGGGGAAACTTGAGCTTTTTGTGCGGCTTGGAAAAAAATAATCAGTGGGCCTGAATATGAAATCAGCACGGCTAAAAATCCTGCAACCGTCGCTGAGATCGACCAATCTTCTTTTAATGTTTTTAACAGGGGTGCCATCGCTTTTGCCTCCATGCGACTATGTCAATGAGCCTGTTGAATTAAACCAATGACGGTATAGCGTTTAACCTTGATCTCCACCACCAACAGGGACGACTGTTCCTGTCATATAAGATGAATCATCGGATGCCAAAAATAAGATGGCATTCACTTGTTCCTGAATTGTGCCATAGCGTCCCAAGAATGTACGGTCAATGGTTTGATCGACCACGTCTTGCATCCATTGTTTTTCATGATCTGACAATGGATTGGTATTTCTTGGTACTTTTCGTGGTGGGGCTTCTGTGCCACCTGTGGCTACGGCATTGACTCGAATACCATCTTTGGCATGTTCAAAAGCGAGAGCAGCGGTTAAGCCATTAACCCCACCTTTTGACGCTGAATATGGCACACGGTTAATACCACGGGTTGCAATAGAAGATACATTTACAATTGTCCCTTGCTGATTTTGAATCATTTCAGGTAACACGGCTCGGCAGCACCAGAGGGTTGGAAATAATGAACGATTAACTTCCTTAATGATTTCTTCTTCTGAAAATTCTTGGAAGGGCTTCATCCAAATCGCACCGCCAACGTTATTGATTAAAATATCAATTCGGCCATATTTTTCAATGGCTTGAGCAGCAACTGATTGAGCGCCTGCAAATGTTTCAAGATTGGCTTTAACAATAATGGCATCGCCATTGTGGGCTTGAATATCGTTAAGCGTCTCTTCAACAAAATCTGAGAGATCTGCCAATACCACTTGAGCGCCTTCTCGAGCCACTTGTAGTGCTACTCCACGACCGATACCTTGAGCGGCACCGGTAACGATGACAACTTTATTGTTAAATCTGGCTTGTTCTGACATTAAACTATTCTCCCTTAATTCGCTGAGAATTTTTCAAACAAAAAGTTTGCAGGTTTAACGCCTTCGGTATCTAACCAGCCACGTACCGCTTCGACCATCGGTACAGGACCACAGAGGTAAATATCCACATCGCCATTGTTTAACCAATCTTTTTCAACATGACTAGTCACATAGCCTTTACGTTCATGCTGTGACTCAGGGTGAGCGACCACAGTACGGTATTCGAACCACGGGAGTTTGCTTTGTAATTCATCGAGCTTGTCTTTTGCTACGATGTCAAAGTCATTGGTTACGCCAAATACAAGACGAACAGGTTGTTCAGAACCTTTTTCTTCAAGCACTTGTAACATGGACATAAACGGCGCAATACCTGTACCACCTGCAAGCATGACCACAGGGCGGACAACATTACGCAGATAAAAACTACCAAAAGGTCCTTTGAAGGTCATTTTGTCGCCGGCTTTCGCATCGGCACTCAGGAAAGTACTCATTTTGCCTTCAGGGACATTACGAACCACGAAGCCTGTTAAACGATTGCCCGGCTTTGAACTAAACGAATACGAACGAGTTTCTTCAGTCCCCGGAATGCCGACATTGACGTATTGACCTGCCAAGAAGTTAATGTCAGGTTGACCTTCATCCAGTTGAATATCAAAGGTAATCGTAGAATCCGACATATTTTCAACACGAGACAATGTGCCTTGAAACTCATGAATTTCAGTTTTACACACGTCAGATGATGCACTGATTTGGAAAACAGCATCTGAACTTGGACGACATTGGCAAGCTAAAATATAACCTTGCTCAGCTTCTTCGGGGGTTAAAGCATCTTCGATATAAGATTCTTCAGGCATGTCGTAAGTACCCGACTCACAAAATGCACGGCATGTCCCGCATGCGCCATCACGGCAATCTAGAGGGATATTGATTTTTTGACGATAGGCTGCGTCGGATAGGGTTTCACCTTGAGCAACACTAATAAAACGAGTAACGCCATCTTCAAATTGAAGTGCAACATTATGGTTTGACATGGCTGAATATCCTTTTGAAAATCTGGTATAACGTGTCCTTTCAGCCAAATATCCTTCTGGCTGAAAGTAAAACCTTGCTTAGTGAAATAAGCTTTTAGAGGTGATAAATATCAATAACTTGGTTGATATAATCGTTTTTCAGAACAACATATTTGCTGAGGATTTTTGGCTGCTCACCTGAAAAATCAATTTCATAACGTGACATGCCAAAGTAGCTATAGTTGGTTTTGTAGCGGAAACTTAAGGTGTTCCAGTTAAAACGCACCGTTACGTTGTCGCCATCACGTTCAATAATCTCGACGTTATTAATGTTATGGCTGGTTCGTGTATCCGGCATCGTGGCAGATGAACGCTCGGTTTTAATGCGGAAGACACGGTCTTCTAAACCTTGACGGTCTGGATAATAAATCAAAGAAATCTCAGACTGTGGATCTTCCGTGAGGCGGTCATCGTCATCCCAAGCCGGCATCCAAAATGATGCAGATGGGGCATAGCACTCTAGCCATTCATCCCACTGTTCATCATCTAAAAAACGCGCTTCGCGGTAGAGGAACTGAGATACAGCTTCAATGCTTACGCTGTCTAAATGTGCAGTTGCATTCATGCGACATCTCCTTGTTCATTTGCGACTTGTTCAGCTAGTTCTTTTTCTTCAGCGATGGCATGTTTCATGGTTTTTAACCAATATTGATGCTGAGCAAGGTAAAGACCTTCATCTTCCGTTTTGATGCCACTTAATAGCGGTTTTAATCCAATTTCATTGGCTGCATCATCCGGTCCATGAATCCAGTGTTTTGAACCACGGCACATGTCGTTCCATTCCAGCTCAATTCCTGCATAACCTGCTTGGCAGGCACGGAATTCTTCTAAATCGTCAGGTGTTGCCATGCCTGAAGCATTAAAGAAGTCTTCATATTGACGAATACGACGTGTACGTGCTTCTGGCTCTTCACCGACAGGGGCGATACAGTAAATGGTGACTTCAGTTTTATTGACAGAAATCGGGCGTAAAACTCGAATTTGTGAACCGAATTGATCCATCAAATAGACGTTTGGATAAAGACATAGGTTACGTGAACGCTCGATCATCCATTTCGACATCGGTGCGCCGAATTTTTCGGTATATTCATCGGCTTTGCTAAAGTTTGGCCGGTCTTCTGGGTTAGCCCATTGTGTCCACAACAACATGTGACCACTGTCAAAACCATAAGAACCACCGCCTTGCTTGCCCCAAGAACCCGCACTCATGGCACGAATATTATCTGCCGCTTGTGCTTCTTTACGGTGCTGAGTGGTCGCTGCATAGTTCCAATGCACGGCTGATACGTGATAGCCATCTGCGCCATTTTCAGCTGTCAGTTTCCAGTTACCTTCATAGGTATAGGTAGATGAACCACGTAAAACTTCCAAACCGTTTTCCGACTGACCTTCGATCATGTCGATAATTTTGGTGGTTTCACCTAAGAATTCTTCAAGGCTTGGCACATCAGGATTTAAGCTACCAAATAAAAAGCCTTTATAACTTTCAAAGCGCGCGACTTTTTTCAAGTCATGTGAACCATTTTGGTTAAAGCAATCTGAATAACCCGCTTCGGCAGGGTCTTTAACTTTGAGTAATTTACCTGAGTTATTAAAGGTCCAACCATGGAATGGACATGTATACGTCGCTTTGTTGCCTTTTTTATAACGACATAACTGTGCGCCACGATGTGAGCAGGCATTGATCATGGCATTCAGTTCACCATTACGGTTACGTGCAATGATGATCGGCTGGCGACCGATATGAGTCGTGTAATAATCATTGTTATTTGGAATTTGGCTTTCATGTGCCAAATACACCCAGTTACCTTCAAAAATGTATTTCATTTCAAGATCAAATAACGCTTGATCGGTAAATACTGAGCGGTGCAGTTTAAATTCACCAGTGTCAAAATTATCGACAAGAAGTTCATCAATACGATCTAGATGGCTAGTGTTAATTACAGGAATACGTGGCATGTCCATTCTCCGACTGTCCAATGAGGGGATAGTCGCCGAGTTGTCAAACTTGGATGAGACAGCTCGGCTTCCTTTGAGTGAGTAATTAAGCGCTAGCGCGTCGACGATCAACTTCAGTATTTGGTGCAGCAGCTTGTTCTTTAACTAACTCAACATTAAAGCTAATGTGTTTAAACGGTTGGTTTAGACCACGACGTGCAATTTCAGCTTCGTCTGTGATATCAACGGCAGTTGCCACTAGACCATCACGTGTTGCAAAGGCAAAGTCGTCCCAAAGGTATTTCTCACCTTCGATGTTGAATTGAGTAGTTAGCTTGCGGTAACCCGGTGCAGAGATAAAATAATGAACATGTGATGGACGGTTACCATGACGGCCTAATTTGTCTAAAACAAATTGAGTTGTGCCTTCTGGAGGGCAGCCATAACCAACGGGCATCGTAGTTTGTGCAACATATTTACCGTCTTGGTCAGAAAGAATCGTACGGCGAAGGTTAAAGTCAGATTGAGACTTATCAAAGAAAGAATAGTTACCTAGGCTGTTGGCATGCCAAATTTCAACTTTAGCGCCTTCAATGATGTTGCCTTCGGTATCTGTTACCGTACCTTCAATAAACAGAGTTGGAATTTTATCGGTTTCCGTACCATCGTCCATACGAGCAAAGCCCACTGATTCAGGTGCGCCAGCCACATATAAAGGGCCTTCAATGGTACGTGGTGTACCACCTGTAATACCTGCTTTCGCATCAGCTTCATCCGCACGTAAATCAAGATAGTGCTCTAAACCTAAACCTGCGGCTAAAAGACCTAATTCGTTTGCTTGACCCGCGTCTGTAAAATACTCTAGACCTTTCCATAGTTCAGTTTGAGTAATATCTAGATCTTCAATCGCTTGGAATAAATCACCCAATAAACGTACCACAACTTGCTGTACACGTTGGTCAACAGGCCCTGTCGCTGTATCTACGTTCATTTGTTTAACCAGAACATCAATCTCTTGACGGTTCATACTATATCTCCTTAAGTATGCATTTAAGTATGGGTGGCTATCACTCGATAAAAGAGGTCTTTGGCTGCCACGTTCCTTGTTTGGTGTCTAACAATACTTTTTAAGTTGTTTCATGTAGCGGCTGAAGCCTCTTTCAGGTAATGCGCTGCACGATGTTTTTGATCTGTTGGATGGGATTAAATTTGCTTAATCCTGTCTATGTGATATACCTTAAAAGAATAAAATCTTCACGTCGAAGATCAAATTTGCATTTTATTATACTTAATAGGTATCGATAACTATGGAACTAAGACACTTAAGATACTTTGTCGCGGTGGTTGAAGAGCAGAGTTTTACCAAAGCGGCAGAAAAACTATATATAGCTCAACCACCTTTGAGTCGGCAGATTCAAAATTTGGAACATGAGCTTGGAATTCAGTTATTTGAACGAGGTAGCCGTCCGCTTAAGACTACAGAAGCAGGTCAATTTTTTTATCATCATGCTTTAAAACTTTTGTCTAATGCAGAAGAAATTAAATCAATGACGAAACGAATCGGTTTGACAGAACGGACCGTGACAATCGGTTTTGTGAGCTCTTTATTGTTTGGTTTACTTTCGAATATTTTGTATTTATTTAAACAACAACACCCACATTTAAAAATAGAAATGGAGGAAATGGCGACCACTGAACAAATTAAAGCATTAAAAGAAGGTCGTATAGATGTCGGCTTTGGGCGTTTGCGTATTTCAGACCCCGCGATCAAACGGGTTTTACTGCGTGAAGAACGCTTAGTGGTAGCCTTACATGCTAGTCATCCATTGGCACAAAAAAAGGAAGGGGTATATCTCGCAGATCTGATCGATCAACAATTGATTTTTTACCCAAATCACAACAAACCAAACTTTTCGACCCAAGTGCGTGGCATATTTTCAGAGTATGGTTTAGAACCTAAAAAAGTACGTGAAGTACGTGAATTACAACTGGCACTAGGCTTTGTTGCAGCGAATGAAGGGGTTTGTATTACCCCAATGAGTGCCCAAAGTGTGCAATTAACACATTTAACCTTTGTTCCTATCTTAGACGAAGCCGCGATTAGCCCTGTATTTATGGCTGTGCGTCATATGGATGAGAGCGAAGATATTCGTGGTTTATTTGATAGTGTTTATCAAGTGTATGATTTAGAAGCGATTCCATATGATCGTGCTGTGTTTTGAGTATGCTGTCGCTAGACGTTCAGATGAACTGCAGTTATGAAATGATCTATTTAAATAAAGCGGAATCAAGGGATTAATTTATATTCTACTTTTTAGGTATACAAACATGCCTAATCGGTTTTGGACATTAAGCACCGACTTATTCATTGTGAAAAGCGAATTTTACAAGCTTCACAATTAGGAGGTGGGCTATGCAAAACCAGAAAATTAATATTAATACCTTGGTTGATGAAGCCAAATTTACGCCATTTCATTGGGGTGTTTTGATTTGGTGTCTTTTGATTATTATTTTTGACGGTTATGACTTGGTGATCTATGGCGTTGCCTTACCGTTGTTGATGCAAGAATGGTCCTTATCTGCGGTACAAGCCGGCTTACTGGCAAGTACGGCTTTATTTGGCATGATGTTTGGTGCCATGTGTTTTGGCACACTGTCCGATAAAATTGGTCGTAAAAAAACCATTATGATCTGCGTCGGTATTTTTAGTGGTTTTACCTTCTGCGGTGCTTTTGCAAGTACTCCAGTTGAGTTTGGTATTTTACGCTTTCTTGCCGGTCTAGGCATCGGTGGTGTTATGCCGAACGTTGTGGCATTAATGACAGAATACGCGCCAAAACGTATACGCAGCACCTTGGTTGCACTAATGTTTAGTGGTTATGCCATTGGTGGTATGGCTTCAGCGTTATTGGGTGCTTGGTTAGTGCCTGTATATGGCTGGAAAATCATGTTTTATATTGCGATTATTCCATGTCTTGCACTGCCTTTAATCTGGAAATTCCTCCCTGAATCATTGATGTATTTAACTTCAAAGCATCAAACAGATACGACTCGAACGATTGTCTCAAAAATTGCCCCTGAACAAGTCCTCACAACAGATACTCAATTTGTACTCAATGAGGTTTCTGAAGAAGACAAAGCTCCGTTAAAAGCATTATTTCAACAAGGCCGTAGTTTCAGTACGTTTATGTTCTGGATTGCATTTTTCATGTGCTTATTGATGGTTTATGCACTTGGAAGTTGGTTACCAAAATTGATGATTCAAGCTGGCTATTCGCTAGGTGCAAGTATGATTTTCCTCTTTGCACTGAATATTGGTGGAATGGTAGGTGCTATTGGTGGAGGTGCTTTGGCAGACCGATTCCATATCAAGAAAGTACTAAGCATCATGTTCATGTGTGGCGCATTGGCTTTAATCTTACTGGGCTTTAACAGTCCGCAAATGGTTCTGTATACCTTAATTGCTGTAGCAGGCGCAGCTACCATCGGTTCGCAAATCCTACTTTATACCTTTGTCGCACAATACTACCCAACCACGGTACGTTCTACAGGTATGGGCTGGGCATCGGGTATTGGACGAATTGGTGCAATCGTTGGACCTGTGCTTACAGGGGCACTGTTAACCATGAATTTGCCGCATCAAATGAACTTCTTGGTGATAGCCATTCCCGGTGTTATTGCTGCATTGGCGATCTTTATGGTGAATTTGCAAGCGTCTGTAGAGGCATCTACTCAAGGTCAATCGCCAAAACTCAATACGCAAGCTATCAAAAATCCAGCGAATTAAGCCGATATTTAAAGATTTAACATTACCCCAAAATTTTAAGTTTCCAGGCCCTGATGCACAGCATGAGGGCTAGTGGGAAATTGTGACAAAAAATAAGGAAAGGGCATTGCCCAAATCGAGGTCAGGATGAAAACTCAAAAGCTAAATTTAGTCAAAAAAACCTTTAAAATTAAACCGATGATACTGGCTTGTGCAGCCGCGTTCCCCATGTGGACACATGCGGCAGTCAGTGAGGCTGAAGTTGAACAGTTGCGTGATGAAGTCAAAGCATTAAAAGCCATGATGCAGCAATATGTTCAGCAGCAAAACACTTTGTCGAGTGAAATCAAAGACGTAAAACAACGACCTGTAGTTGCTGCGCAGAATCAAAAACCGACTCAAACACCAAGCCTGAGTTTAAATACCAAATCGGGCGCTGAATTTAGCTTGTATGGCAATGTACGTGCAGATGCATCTTATCAGGCAGAAGGCGGCAGCTTATCTCGCCTGTATAACCAAATGAATAGTGTTCCGCTAGAAGGGAATGCTGAAAGTTCAGATCGTTTAAAAGCAACACTTGCTGCCACACGTTTAGGACTAGACTTTAAAACGCCGACTCAAGTGGGCGATGTAGGCGGTAAAATTGAAGTCGACTTTTTGGGTGCGAATGATGGACTGCGGATTCGTCATGCCTATTTGACCTATGGTGATTGGTTGGTGGGGCAAACATGGTCTAACTTTGCTGTACCTGATTATATGCCTGAAACCATTGATGCATTGGGCTATGTCGGTGGTGCTGTTAAACGTACACCGCAAGTTCGCTATAGTCACAAATTTAGTCCAGAGACAAATCTTGTACTCGCAGCAGAAGATTCTAAGGATGACAGCTCAAATATGCGTTTGCCTGCATTAACAGCGCGTTTAAACCATAAAATGACAGATACACTGATGTTAAGCGCACGTGCGATGGGTGCTGAAAAGAAAACGGATACGGATATAGAAACCGCATGGGGACTTGGTCTGGGCGCAAAACTAGATTTGACGGATAAAACAGTGCTCAAAGCGGATTATTACCATGTCAAAGGCGACAGTAGTTTTGTGTCATGGACGAACCAAGGTTTTGTGACCAATGCGGATAAAGACATCATCGCCACCAATGAATTTGACTCGATTACAGTAGGTTTAACTCAACAAATTTCAGCACAATGGCGCGGAACATTGGGCTATGGTTATATGAAAGCAGATGGTAATGCAGATTATGTCAACTCATTAGTTGATAAAACCAAGGCCAATAAAAACTTGTGGCAAGCATGGGCAAATGTATTTTACAGCCCTGTTAAGCCGATTAGTTTAGGTCTGGAATATGTCTATGGTGAACGTGAAGCTTTTGGCGCTGCACCAAATGGCAGTACTAAGGGTGAAGATAACCGAATCAATGCGGTCGCGATGTACAACTTCTAATGCCCTTACAGAGAATTGTTTAATTTAAATTGCCTTAGAAATTTCAATATCAATTTAACGAGAGCGTGATTGGAAGTATGTTCAGGTTTTGACATCTGACTTTCCGACAATCTTTCAATGCGTACTCTTAATCAATACACGCCCTTGATCTTTATCGATTGAGGGCTTTTATCTTATTTAGAAACTTTTATTTTTTGACTAAAAAATATAATAGATTTCTTTCATAAGTCATTTTTCACTCAGCTCCAAGTTATAAATTCCAGCAATTAGATTGAATCTTAATGCTAGTCTTTTGCCTCGATTGCGATATCGCTCAGCAAGAATTTTGAAGGTTTTCA
>NZ_VPCD01000023.1:0-62621 GCF_013418345.1 Acinetobacter sp. YH12144
GTTTCAGCTTAGACCAGTGTTGATCATTCAGCATAGTTCGAGGCATAGCGAGAAGTAAGTTTGGTTTGGCGATTAAATTTTACTTTCTCGCTATTTTTTTGAACAGCAAATGTCAACAGACCCTAATATTTTGGTATATTTTGCTTTTATGATTAGTAATGGCTCTTGATTCATTCTTTTGTGTAATATTGTTTGTTGTGGCAGTATGATATTTAAAGCATAAAAAATCACCCTAAAAGGGTGATTTTTTTGACTTTTGAATAAGTTTTAAAACTTATTTTTCAACGCCAGCAGCTTGACCTGCATATTTAGCGTTTGCATAGTCCCAGTTCACTAGGCTTTCTAAGAAAGTAGAGATGTATTTAGGACGAGCGTTACGGAAGTCGATGTAGTAAGCGTGTTCCCAAACGTCGATAGTCAACACAGCAACTTTACCGTGAGCAAGTGGAGTGTCAGCATTTGAAGTTTTAAGGATAGAAAGGTTGCCGTTTACTTCGTCAGCAACTAACCAAGCCCAACCTGAACCGAATTGAGTTGCAGCAGCATTTGCAAATTCTTCAGCGAATTTTTCGTAAGAACCGAAAGCTTCGTCGATTTTAGCTGCTAAAGCGCCAGTAGCTTTACCGCCACCGTTTTTAGCCATACAGTTCCAGTAGAATGTGTGGTTCCATACTTGGGCTGCATTGTTGAAGATACCAGCTTTAGAAGCATCGCCTTTAACAGCAGTGATGATTTCTTCTAAAGTTTTGCCAGCAAGGTCAGTACCTTCAATTGCTTTGTTTAGATTAACCACATAAGTATTGTGGTGTTTGTCGTGATGGTATTCTAAAGTTTCTTTGCTGATGTGCGGAGCAAGATCTTCGTAACCGTAAGGTAACGCTGGTAAAGTAATCGTTGTCATGTTTTCAATTCCTTGCATTTTGCTGGGTTTTGACATTAAGTGCCGTTATTGTAATAGATTCTTGCAGTAAAATGCGCATTGCTTATAAATAACAATACAGAATAAAGCCTGAAAATATACGTATAAGGACTGAGCCAAAGACCAAGACGATTTAAATTAAATCGGGTTGTTTAATTCGAAATAACTATACTCAATATTGAACTGTTCTGAAATAGCTTTTGCGAGTCGTTGTACACCATAACGCTCGGTTGCATGATGTCCACATGCATAATAATGCACGTTTAATTCTTCAGCCTCATAAAAAGTGCGTTCACTCACTTCACCTGAAATGTACGCATCACAATCTAATGCAGCCGCCTTGCCAATAAAGTCCTGTGCGCCGCCCGTACAAAAACCAATTTTTTGAATAGAGGGTTTATCTGCTGGCAGGTGAATGGCATCAAATCCTAATCTTTCAGAAACGAACTCTTTAAACGCCGCTGGAGTCATGGCTTGTTTTAAATAACCAACATTGCCAATAGGATTGCGCTCAGTAGGATCTAAGGCTTCAATATTCTCTAATTCGAGCAAATCTGCTATCGCTGCATTATTACCTAAAGTAGGGTGACTATCTAAAGGTAAGTGATAGCCAACTAATGAAATATCTTTTTTGATCAGGCTTTTGATGCGTTTGCCGCGCATACCAGTGATTGGGTAAGCTTCACCTTTCCAAAAATAACCATGATGTACCAATAGCAAATCAGCTTTCGCTGCTATCGCGGCTTCAATCGCTGTTTGTGACGCGGTAACTGCACATAAAATTTTATGCACTTCTGCTGAGCCTTCAATTTGCAAGCCGTTGGGAGCATAGTCCTTAAATTCATGTGCTTTGAGTGTGCTGTCACACCATTGAATAATTTCACTTAACTGAGCCATATACTGTCCAAAATCTCAAAAAGATGCATCAAAATTTACGATTGTTTAAATTGTAACTAAAGAATCACAAATCTCTGTGTTTATTTTTAAGTTTGTTGAAAATATTACATTACAATACGATATAAATTATTTAGCCATCAATGAATTATAAAATTTAGAGGATATAGACGTGCGTCGGACCTTTACATGGTTACCTTGGGTATTATTAATACTTGTGATCATCGGTTTCTTTACATGGCAACAGGTTCAAAAACCTAAAGCACCCATTGCCCCAGATGGGGTTAAAATGCCTGCAGAAAAGGTTGAGCCTCTCATTGATACGTCGCGTACAGGCGGTGTAGTTTCGTATAGTGCTGCGGTAAAAGTTGCTGCTCCAGCGGTTGTCAATATTTTCACTACGCAAAAAGTGAAACAATTGGATCATCCTTTATTAAATGATCCTGTTTACCGTGAGTTTTTTGGTAATCAACTTCCAGATCAAACCAATCAAAACGAAAATAGTTTAGGTTCAGGTGTGATTGTTCGTCCAGATGGCTATATTTTGACGAATAACCACGTGATCGCACAGGCCGATCAGATCGTTGTGGCTTTACATGATGGTCGTCGTGCTGAAGCGAAAGTTGTGGGTACAGACCCAGATACAGACCTAGCTGTGATTAAGATTGAAATGAGTCAATTACCGGTTTTGCCATTTAAGCTAAGTGGCAATGAAGTCGGTGATGTCGTCCTAGCGATTGGTAACCCTTTTGGCGTGGGTCAGACGGTTACGCAAGGGATTATCTCAGCTACAGGTCGTTCAGATTTGGGAATCAACACTTACGAAGACTTTATTCAAACAGATGCTGCGATCAACCCCGGCAACTCTGGTGGTGCTTTAATTGATGTTGCAGGGAACTTAATTGGTGTAAATACCGCGATCTTCTCGCAGTCAGGTGGCTCTTTGGGGATTGGTTTTGCCATTCCTGCAAAAGTATGTCAACAAGTGCTGAACGCTATTTTAAAAGATGGGCGAGTGGTTCGTGGTTGGTTAGGTATTAGTTTACTTCCAATTAAACAAGAAAATATTTTAGATCCACGTGTGAATGGTGTGATTGTCGCAGATGTCATTCGTAATGGACCTGCAGCACAGGCAGGTTTAAAACGTGGTGATAAAATCATGAAAGTGAATAATGAGCTGATTACCTCGACCTCACATTTAATCAATTACGTTGCACAACAAGCGCCATTGAGCACTATGCAAATTGAGATTGAGCGAGACGGAAAGGCGATGACATTACCTGTACAAGTGGGAGAGCGTAAACTGCAAACTCAAAACAGTGACTCGCAATATATTCCATTACCCCGCTAGCATAGAAAATCCCTCTTCATGAGGGATTTTTTTTGAGTTCCTTTTTTTGTATATCGCTTTGAAGAGCTTCGTTTGCGCCAAACAATGCGCTTTGAAATTGAAATATCAATTACAAAAATGCATTGCACGCTTTGCTGAATTTGGCTTAATTTATAAGCAATAATAATCAGATAAGCGTATAAGAATATGAGCTTTTTACCCGCAGAACATGCCAAAGTTTTATCCAGTCAAGCCAATTTAGATATCGCCTTATATAAGGCACGTTTGGCTTTGCTGATTGAAGAAAATGCCAAACAGGGGAATACCGCCGTATTTACGGTTTTACCCAAGCATTTAGCTTTAGAAGAGATTCGAAGTTTATCTGCTGAACTTACAGAATTGGGATATCAAGTTCGATTTGAAGTGAATGAATTTTTTTATAATTTTAATGTGTACTGGATTTGATTCGGGATTCACGACATTTAAGGTCCTAAGTTAAAAACAAGATGAAACCCTTTAGAAAACCACGATAATCGTAGTTTTCTAAAGCCGTTTTATAACGCAGTAACTTATTTAGATTTTTGATAGTCATTAATGACTTCAAGTGCCGCACGAAAGGCTTCTTGAGTCGCCGGTGCGCCACAATATGGCAAACTATGAAGTAACACTTCCTGAATTTCTTCTACAGTCGCCCCATTATTTAAAGCACCTCGGACATGACCCTTGAGTTCTGTTGGACTTTTTTGTGCAGTTAAAAATGCAATGGTAATCAGTGAGCGATATTTACGGGGTAAAACGCCTTCACGCTGCCAAGTTGAACCCCATGCATGCTCATTAATCCAATCTTGCAAAGGTTGAGTAAATGGCACGGTATTGTCTTGAGCACGTTTAACGAAACTTTCACCCATAACTTCAGTACGAACTTTTAAGCCATTTTCATAATCTTGTTGTGACATGTAGCAAACCCTCTGTGATGTAATTTTGCAGTACAGCCTATACCTTTGACTCTGCGATACCATTGGCTGATGGTCGTATAAAAAAGCCATCCCATTGTTTAACAGTGGAATGGCTTTTATTTTGAGAAAAATAAAGCTCAAAATCGATGAAGAAGTTGATTAATAACGCAGGAAGGCTTCTGGTTCATCATCAGTGTGTTGTTGCTTTTTCACTTCTGGTGAAATGGTTAAATGTGGATTGGATAGCTCAAGTTCGTGGATGAGCTGCATGTCAAATACATCTGTGAGCATACTGTCATAGCGTTGAATGTTGTAAGTGCTGAGCTGTTCAGCTTCGGAGGCAGTAATGACTTTTTGTGCAATTGCATCGGCTATATGTGCTTCAAAAGTTAAACCTTTGAATTGACCTTTAGATTCAGCTTTTTTAAATTGGTTCCACAGCGGTTCAATTTTTAACAGTTGTAAAAAGGCATTTTCCATACGACCAGAAACTTCATCTGCTGCTGTGCTGTAATACACGTGCTTTTTCAGTTCTTGGCGGAAAGTATTGTCTAGCATCATTTGAGTGGCAACTTCACGTTTTAAACGGTCTGTCGGTTTAGCAACAACTCGTCCAAACGGAAAGCAGATGATTTTTACTATACTTGCGGCTAGTCGCATTGGGAAGTTGTCAAATAAGCCCTGGAAAGCTTTTTCAACATTGTACAAAGCTTTATCTAATGCAAGTTGCGCATGTAATTGTTCAGCTTCACTTCTTTGACCTTGTTCATAATATTTAAGAATAGCCGTCGCGATAAATAAATAAGAGTGAATGTCTGCAAGTCGGCCCGAAAGCATTTCTTTACGTTTAATATCACCGGCTAATAGGCCAAGACACATATCTGCAGTCAGCGCGAAATCGGCACTGAATCGATTAATTTTTTTATAGTAGGGGCGGCTAAATTCATCTGCTGAAGCTGGTGAGTCTGATGGGCCACCAGTGAACGCATAAGCAAAGGCACGTGCAGTTCGGTTAAAAGTATAGCCCAAGTGCTTAAAGAGCATTTCGTTGAATGTATTGAGTGCAGCGTTTTTATCTTCGGCTTGAAGTAATTGTAGCTCTTCAAATAAATATGGATGACAACGCATGGAGCCTTGTCCAAAAATCATCAGAGAGCGACTTAGAATATTGGCACCTTCGACAGTAATTGACACAGGAATGGCCTGATAATTCAAAGCTAAAAAATTACGAGGTCCCATTTGCACGGCACGTCCACCGACGATGTCCATGCCATGATTGACTACTTTACGCATGGTTTCAGTGGCATAGTATTTGGCCATTGCAGTCATTACAGCAGGTTTGCCGCCTTGGTTTAAACCACAAGTCACCAAATAGCGGAATGCTTCAAGCATATAAGCATCTGATGCGATATCACTCGAAGCTTCTTGTACACCTTCAAAATTACCCACGGAAATTTTAAACTGCTGACGAACTTTGGCAAATGCACCGACATTTAGATATGCCATTTCACCGGCTGCCGTTGACAATGCAGGGAGTGAAATACCACGACCAACCGCTAAGCATTCCATTAGCATACGCCAGCCTTTGCCTGCATTTTCAATCCCACCAATGATCCAGTCTAAGGGAATAAAGACATCTTTACCTTCAACTGTCCCATTCATAAATGGTGAGCCTGGATTATGACGAGGGCCTGTAATGACACCGTCATGACTCGCCGGTAGCAGCGCGCAGGTGATACCATATTCCGTTTTATTTTTATCTCCCAATAAGCCATCTGGATCGTATAACTTAAATGCAAGACCAATGACGGTGGCAATTGGTGCAAGAGTAATCCAGCGTTTGGAGAAGTTCATGTTTAAGCCGAGCACCTGTTGTCCCTCAAAAGTGCCATAACAGACGACACCTGTATCTGGAATAGCGCCTGCATCTGAGCCTGCTTCAGGGCTGGTGAGTCCAAAACATGGAATTTCTTTACCTTTTGCAAGGCCAGGGAGGTATCGGTCTTTTTGTGCTTCGGTACCATAGTGTAGAAGTAATTCCCCCGGTCCAAGAGAGTTGGGCACCATACAACTGACTGCGGCAGTCAGTGAGCGAGATGCAATCTTGCTCATGACACGGCTTTGTGCAAATGAGCTAAATTCACGGCCCCCGTAAGATTTTGGAATCACCAATCCTAAGAAACCATTATCCTTAATGAATTGCCAAGCTTCTGGTGGGAGGTCTTTATGTTTATGGTGAATATCCCACTCGTTGAGCATGGCACAAAGTTGCTCGACTTCATTATCAATGAAGGATTGTTCTTCAGCACTAAGCTGTGGATAGGGATAAGCCTCAAATTTTTTCCAATCAGGCGCACCCATAAATAGCTCTTTTTCCCACCAACTTGTTCCTGCATCCAACGCTTCACGTTCCGTAGTACTCATACTCGGCATCGCATTTGCTAAGGTTTTATAGGCAGGTTTGGTGAGTAGATTGAGCCTCAGTGGGTCAATCAACACAACTAAACTTAAAGCAATAAGTGGGATGCCAAGTATTAATGACCATGGGGTTAAAAAGGCGAGTGCAATTGAAACAAATATCAGTGTTATTGCGCCTACAGCTCGTGAAAGTTCAAAGAAAAAAACGGCCCAAAGAGCAAAAATAAAAAGTACTGCACTGAGTATAAATAGCATTTGTTATGGCTCCAGTGACAAGGGCCAGAGCGTTATGCGTTTAAAACAGCCTACATGCGTTTAAAAATGATCTCATCTTTTGTCTTTCTGATTTTAAAGTGCATGAGACTGTCAAAATTGCATCACTCGGCTGGTGAGTGTGATTGGAAAATTGTGCGAATATAATGAAAGCGCAAATAAAGTGTTATCAATAGATTGATTAATAAATAATCACAATACAATCCCTATCGGGCAAAAAAATGTCACATTACGTAAACTTGGATGATTCGATATATTGGATAACGTTTAAGGAACGCACTATTTTCGAAAGATCTTATATTTGGAAACGAATTAGGCTGAGTGTGTGTGAAAGCCACAAAAAAAGCCCTCAATCAATGAGGGCTTTAATTTGCGATGTTTTAAATCTTTGCGTGATTAAGCTTCAATCGTTTGAACTGCAATTTTCTTTGCAGGATCAGTTTTACGACGTACCGCAGGTACTGGCTCACCATAGTATTGACGGTCAGCAAAGTAGCTTGAACGGACCATTGGTGCAGCCCAAATGTTTTTGAAACCAAGCTTTTGACCATGTGCTGTGTAACGATCAAACTCTTCAGGTGTAACGAAACGATCGATCGGTGCATGTTCTTTAGAGGGCTGTAAGTACTGACCAATGGTGACATAGTCAACATCGTGTGCTTTTAAGTCGTCTAATAACGCGATCACTTCTTCTTCAGTTTCACCAATACCGACCATCAAACCACATTTGGTTGGAACATCTGGGCAGTATTCTTTAAACATTTTTAATAAGTTTAGAGAGTGTTGGTAGTCAGAGCCCGGACGCATTGCTTTATACAAACGTGGCACGGTTTCAATGTTGTGGTTAAACACATCAGGTGGACACTCCGTCATAATACGAAGGGCAACATCCATACGACCACGGAAGTCAGGAACTAGAATTTCCAAAAGTGTTTTTGGACTCAAGTCACGAGCTTCTTTAATACAGTCAACAAAGTGCTGTGCGCCGCCATCAACTAGGTCATCACGGTCGACCGACGTAATTACGGCATATTTCAAACCAAGATTGGCAATGGTTTCTGCCATGTGACGTGGTTCATCTGGGTCAAGAGCATTGGGACGACCATGCGCAACGTCGCAGAATGGGCAACGACGAGTACAGATATCGCCCATAATCATAAAGGTTGCAGTACCGCCACCGAAACATTCAGGTAAGTTCGGGCAAGCCGCTTCTTCACACACGGTATGTAATTTTTGTGCGCGTAAAGTTGTTTTAATACGTTGAACTTCATCAGGGGCAGCCATTTTGACCCGAATCCAGTCAGGCTTACGAGGCGTTTCAACCGTTGGCACGACCTTCACAGGTATGCGAGCGACTTTTTCTGCGCCACGAAGTTTTACACCCTGTACAGGTTTACGGTTCTCAGACATATTCAACTTTTCCACTGTTTTTGACAAGGAGATATTCAAAAAATTAGCTCGATCATTATAGCGGACTTGAGCTTAAATAGGGGGAAAACGATATTCATATAATAAATGTGGTTATCACATAATATATGTGAGCTAAATATCCAAAAAAGTTAGGATATACGTCATAATACAGCCTAGATTAAAGAATATTTGTAAAGGAGCGTTGAATGCCACGTAAGAAAGAGGTCGTTAGTGGAACTTTCGTGAAATACGATGCGGTAGTTCTGGGTTCTGGCCCTGCGGGTGAAGGCGCTGCAATGAAACTTGCTAAATCAGGTAAGCGAGTTGCTATTGTAGATATGCGTGAACAGCTTGGTGGTAACTGTACCCATGTAGGAACAATTCCAAGTAAAGCATTACGTCAGACCGTTTCAAGCATTTTACGTTACCAACGTGACCCTATGTTCCAAAAAGTCGGTGAATGGAAACAGTTCACGATGAAACAGGTGTTACGTAATGCGCATAAAGTGATTCAACAACAAGTTGAAACTCATTCACGTTTTTATGACCGTAATAAAATTGATATTTTCCACGGCCGTGCGTATATCCAAGATCAAAACACTGTTTTGATTTTTAGCAATGAAGGTATGACGGAAACTTTAGTATTCCAGCAATTAGTGATTGCTACAGGTTCACGTCCTTACCGTCCAGCTGCTTTAGACTTTAATCATCCTCGCGTATTTGATTCAGACAAAATTTTGGATCTGGATTATTCAATCCAAAAAATCATCATTTATGGTGCAGGTGTGATTGGTTGTGAATATGCGTCTATCTTTATTGGTCTAGACCACAAAGTTGACTTGATCAATACACAACACAAATTACTCAGCTACTTAGACGATGAAATCTCAGATGCATTGTCATATCGTTTACGTGAGCAGGGTGTACTGATTCGCCACAACGAGCAGATTGATCATCTTGAAACACATGATGATCACGTGGTTCTTCACTTGCAAAGTGGTAAGAAAATTAAAGCCGACGCGATTTTGTGGTGTAACGGCCGTTCTGGTAATACCGATGGTTTAGGCCTAGAAAATGTAGGCATCAAACCAAACAGCCGTGGTCAATTAACCGTGAATGATCAATATCAGACTGAAGTAGAGAATATCTTTGCAGCGGGTGATGTAATCGGTTGGCCATCACTTGCATCTGCTGCATATGACCAAGGTCGCTGTGCCGGTTCTAACATGAGCGGTGAAGAAGGAATTGCACCTGTAACGGATATTCCTACAGGTATTTATACCATTCCTGAAATTTCTTCGATTGGTAAAACTGAACAACAGTTAACGGAAGAAAAAATTCCGTATGAAGTAGGTCAGGCATCTTTCCGTCATTTGGCACGTGCGCAAATTACGGGCGACACCGTGGGCGAGCTTAAAATCTTGTTCCATCGTGATACTTTAGAAATTTTAGGCGTTCACTGCTTCGGTAATAATGCTGCGGAAATTATTCACATTGGTCAGGCCGTGATGAACAGCCCGAACAATACGATTAAATATTTCGTAGAAACCACATTTAACTATCCGACTATGGCGGAAGCGTACCGTGTTGCAACATTGAACGGTATGAACCGCTTATTCTAAGGTTAAATTTAACTTAGATTGTGCAATGAAAGACCCGTAAGTTTCGGCTTGCGGGTTTTTTATTGTTAGAATAAAGTGCATGAAAAATATACAAGCAATCCACTTATAATCATCAACATTTCCAACTCATTTTAGGTAACCCATGACGATCCGTTCAGTGACTATTCAAGGTTTTCGATCTATTCATCATATGAATTTGACCTTGTCGCGTCTGAATATTGTCAGTGGTCCGAATGGTTGTGGTAAATCCAATCTATATAAAGCTGTACGTCTCCTACATGAAGCTGCAAATGGCCAATTATCCCAAGCTATTGCAAATGAAGGCGGGATTCAAAAAATCATGTGGGCAGGTGGTCACCGTGCGGGTGATCGATCGAAAGACCCTAAGCGCATGAAGCTTGCAGTGGAGATGGAGCATTATGAATATCAACTTGAAATTGGTTTTCCTGAACCGCTCATCACCTTGTTTGCACTCGATCCTTTGGTCAAAGTTGAAGGGATTTGGTTAAGCGGCTATCAACGTCGAAAAATGAGCGAGTTGTTGGAAAGAACCAACCAAGCGGCATTTCTTAAAAATGTTGATGAAGAACGGATTGCTTATCCGATGGCATTAACACCAGAAGAGTCGGTGTTTGGACAATTGTCCGATCCACACTTATATCCCGAAGTTTCACAAGTGCGTGAGACCATGAAAAACTGGCGCTTTTATCATGAGTTTTCTGTCAGTGGAAATTCACCGATCCGTGTCCCACAGGTGGGCATTCGTTCGCCAGTTTTAGCGCATGATGGTACAAATTTAGCTGCGGCTTTTGAAACCTTGCGTGAGCGGGGCAACAGTGAAACCTTGTTTGAAGTACTAGAAAAAGCCTTTCCGCAGACCCAATTTTATGTGCAGGAAATGGGTGGGCGCTTTCAAATGATGATGCAAAAGCAAGGGATCTTAAGACCTTTAGAAAGTGCAGAATTTTCAGATGGGACTTTACGGTTTCTGTGTTTAGCCGTGGCTTTGTTGAGTCCTAGGCCCCCAAATTTTATGGCACTGAATGAGCCAGAAAATAGCTTGCATCCCGATTTATTACCTGCCTTGGCGATGCTGATTGCCGAAGCAAGTCGCTATACGCAGCTTTGGTTGACCACACATTCCAATGAACTGGTTGAAATGATCAAACAGTATAGTGATGTGCAGCATTATCAACTAGATCAAGTCGAGGGGAAGACCGTGGTCAAGGGCGCAAGCTTAATCGATGAGGATTAGATTATTCCTTTAGCTATAGTTTTTTTGCTTAAGTTTAAAAAGGTAGAAAAGTTAAAAAAGCATAATAGCCGATAAAACTGCTTATTAAGCTAAACCAGACTGGCAGCTTGCTGCGAAGTAAAGCAATAACGACGGCAACAAATATAAAGTCCGTCCATTGAATGATGTATTTCTGGCCCATTTGAAATAGTAGGCACAGTAATAGACCGACGACAGCTGCATTGATTATTTTTAAGGTGCCAAAAAGCATCGGGTATTTCATCAACTTATTCCAAAACGGTAATAAGCCAAACAATAATAAAAATGATGGTAAAAATATCGCCACAGTCGCGAGTACAGCATTTAAGAGTAGCACATCAGTCATGGGTAAAAGTGTGCCGAGATAGGCGGCGAAACTAAACAAAGGTCCCGGCATGAGTTGTGCAAGGGCATAGCCTAAGTCAAAATTTTCATTACTGATCAGTCCTGTAGAGACAAAGTCCTGATGTAAAAATGGCAAAATAATATGTCCACCACCAAAGACGAGGGATGCTGTGCGGTAGAAGCTTTCTAAGCTGAAAGCCAATATATTGCTATGTTGTATATCGAAGAATGGCAGAACGAAAAAAGGGCTGATAAAGGCGAGAAGCCATAGCCAAGAGGTGCGAGTATTTTCATGTGCATTCTGGCTAAAATTGTCATGTTTGGGTGGAACTGTTTCGGCGATATTTGGCTTTTGGCTGTGTAATTGATTTGACGATAAAACTAAACCGATAATTGCAGTGCATAAAATCACCAAAACTTGATTTAAAGAAAATTGAAAGAAATAAATAAAAAATGCTGCTAAAAGCATGACTAGATACTGAAATTTTGTTTTACAGAAGCTTCGCATCATTTGCCAAAATGCCCATGCAACAACGGCTAGTACAATTAACTGAATAACATGAAAGAATAAAGTTGAGAGTTGATTACTGAGTTTTATACTTAAAGTGGCCGCGGCACACATCAGCAGGGCTGAAGGTAAAGTAAATCCTAACCATGCAAAACAAGCACCTTGATAGCGGTTGAGTTGAAATCCAATCGCCATGCCTAGCTGGCTACTGGTTGGGCCTGGAAGGACTTGAGCCAAGGTAAGCAAATGCGCATATTCATGCTCTGTTATCCATTTTTCTTGTTTCACAAAATATTGAAAAAACAACACCAAATGTGCCGCAGGTCCACCAAATGCAATACACCCTAATCTTAAAAAGGTGAGAAAGATGACAAGGTTTCGTTGTGGTTTGGACTGGCTCATGCGTTACCAATATTTAAAATCAAAAGTAAGGTTATGAATTTCTAAAGGATAAAATTATGAAAGTTAAAAGATCTTAAAGGCTGATTATTGCAGGAGTATGTAAATCCTGCTTCAAAAATATTTTGAAGTGCTTAGCAGGGAAAAAGATAATTGGACGAAGTGACATAGTGCTGTCCCACATGCACATGGCGTCGGTTTCCGCCGCTGATTAGCATCAGCACATACACATAAAAAATTGTCTAAAAATGACTTCTCCAAAATCAGACACCTTATCAGAAATTTTGAGCGCTTTATTGAAGTGGTTGATGAGTGGCATTGCATCGTTACTTTCAATCATGGCATTTGCAGATGATCAGCTACCGGCTACACAAGCATTAGCAAGTTATACAGATCAAAACAGTTGGCAGGGCATTCAGCACTATCTACCCAAAGAATACCATTTAACAGAAACGCAGCGACCCAAAGAAGAGTGGTGGAGTTGGCAGGGTCATACTGTTCACTTAGATACTTATCGGAATCCACAGGCAAAAGTGAAGGTGATTCTGTTTCATGGTGTGGGAACAAATGGTCGACAAATGTCGATGATTTTGGGTTATCCTTTGGCACAGCGTGGCTATGAAACTATCGCTATTGATATGCCCGGTTATGGCCTCACCCAAGTCAAAAAGGGCTCAAAAATTCGTTATGATGATTGGGTTCAAGCAGGTAATGACCTCATTGAAGCCGAGCTACAAAAAGATCATCGTCCTATCGTTTTGTATGGGCTCAGTGCTGGTGGTATGTTGACCTATCACGTGGCGGCAAAGAATAAAAAGGTCAAAGGCATCGTCGGGATGACCTTTTTAGACACTTCAAATCAAACCGTGCGTGATCAAGTCTCTTTAAATAAATTTATGAGCCGCGTGGGCAGTCCAATGGCTCATGTGACAGCACATACACCATTATCAGCATTGCCAATGCCGATGCGTTGGGTAAGTAAAATGCATCGTTTGGTGAATAATGACGCAGCATTGCAGGTCTTTTTAAAAGATAAAACGTCAGCTGGGAATAGTGTATCGGTTAAATTTCTAGATTCGTATTTATATTATAAAAATGATACGCCACCGGAGCAGTTTAATGTCTGCCCAATTCTACTGACGCAGCCTGAACAAGACCGCTGGACACCTTTGGCTTTAAGCCAGCCATTTTTAACACGGATTCATCAAGTTCCAGTCGATGTCGTCATGTTAAAAAACGCAGGACATTATCCTTTGGAACAACCGGGACTCGATCAAATGGTCAATGCAATCGATGCGTTTTATCAAAAAGTCACGCAATAATCTGTTGAAAGCGTGATGCGTAATTCATACCAACATAGATATAAAAAACCGCTAGAAGGCGGTTTTTTTATTGGGACTTTATCGTGGAAATATTTAAGCAAAATGACCATGTTGAAAATCATAAAATGCCTGACGTATTTCATCTTCAGTATTCATTACGAATGGTCCATGTGCCGCAATAGGTTCATTTAAAGCTTCGCCACTTAAAATAAGCAGTTTGGTTGCTTCAAAAGATTTAAGTTTCAAGGACGATACTTGGTCACTGACATATAAAGTCTGTTTCGCATCAAAGCGTTGACCTTCGATTTCGATCGCGCCACTTAATACAAAAATCATGTTATTCCACTGTGGGTTGAATGAAAATTCCTGTTCAGCATTTGCATTCAAGCGCACATCCAATACATTCATCGGGCTAAAGGTTTCAGCGGCGCCCAATGTATCTTCAAATTGGCCAGCAATGACGCGTACCACGCCAGCATTTTGTGCAAGCTTTACTTCAGCAATATTGGCTGTTGTCAGTTCTTGATAGCGAGGTTCAGTCATTTTGGCATGACGAGGTAAATTGACCCAAAGTTGTACCATGTCTAAATTTCCGCCAGTTTTGGCAAAATCTTTAGAATGGTGTTCTTCATGCATAATGCCTCGACCCGCAGTCATCCATTGCACTTCGTCTTTGGCAATGCTGCCGTGATTTCCTTTAGAGTCAAAATGCTCCAATTCACCTTCATAAACAATGGTCACTGTTTCAAAGCCACGGTGTGGATGTGACCCAACACCACGTTGATGATGACTTGGAGAGAAATGATATTGGCCGGTATAGCCCATAACGAGGAATGGACTGGTTTGATTGCCCATTTCTTGCATAGGGAGCATAGAGTTTGTTGGGAAGCCATCGCCCACCCAAGTGCTACGATCACTATGATAAACACGTTTGATTGAATTCATAATTCAGCCCTCAATATATTGCTTCTGAGATCTATTATTGAGGTATAGTGAGGGAATGACAGGGCGAAAAACTCAACAGATTATTCTAAAAATGAAACAATCATGCAAAATTTAAATGACTATTACTACTTCGTGCAATTGGTGAAATACCAAGGTTATACCAAAGCCAGTGAAGCATTGGGTATTACAAAATCTAAACTATCACGCCGTATTACAGAATTAGAGACCCGTTTGGGTGTACGTCTGATTCAGCGGAATACGCGAAAATTTACTGTGACTGAAATAGGACAACAGTTCTATTTACATTGCTTAAAAATTTTAGAGGAAGTCAGCGAAACGGAAAATTTTGTGCTCAGTACGTTGAACGATCAACTCTGTGGCCAGATTAAAATTTCTTGTCCTGTGGCTTTGGTGGAAATGCCTGTTGCAAAAATGGTCACCGATTTTATGCAGCAATATCCAGACATCAGTGTGCATCTGATGGCGACCAATCATCGGGTTGATGTCATTGAGGAAGGCGTAGATTTAGCCATTCGTGTGCGCAATATGCCTTTAATGGATAGTGATTTGATCGTTCGAGATTTAGATGCTTGGGATCATGTTTTAGTGGCATCGCCACAACTTTTCTTCGAGCGTGAAATGCCACAGCAATTGGCTGAGATTCAAAATTTTCCGTGTATTGGATTTGACCGGCCTAAACATTTTTGGGATTTCCGACATCGTGAAAAAAGTGAAACCCAACAAATTGAATTTCATCCACGCTTAAGAACTGACAGTTTTGGTGCGATGATTTCTGCTGCTATTTCTGGCGTGGGAATCGCTTCTTTGCCCAAAGTGTTTGTACGTGATGCTTTAAAAAGTGGTGAGTTAATTGAGCTATTTCCTGAATGGCAATTGCCGCAAGGGGTCATCCATGTTGCATACGCGACACGACAAGGTATGCTGCCGGGTGTACGTGCGATGTTAGATCATTTGATTTCAGGTTTTAAGGCCTTAGATATAGATCATCCGTAATTTGAGCAGTGTTCTTATTGTTTTCATATTCTAATTATTTTGGGTTATTGCTCAAACACGGATTTTACAGGGTTATTTATTTTTTATTGTTGGCATGAAGTTCAACATTAGTATGGTCGTCCTCCTGCTAAGCTAATTCGCTTTAATAAGCGGCGTTGGTCTGAAGGGAAAGGGCGGCGTGAGTGTAATGTCGCTTGGTTATCCCAAAATACAATGTCACCTTCTTCCCATTGATGTTCATATCGAAACTCAGATTTCAATAAATGTTCACGTAAAGATGCAATCAATTCACTGCCTGACTGATCATCGTAGTGAACCAATTCCACTTCAGATCGTTCATTTAACCACAGCCCTTTACGGCCACTTTCTGGATGGGTACGTACAAGCGGATGTGGATAGGCATGTCCAACAATCGGTTGGTCTTTGAAACGGTAAAGCGGTGTAGCGCCATATCCCGTTGTGCCTTTATTATTTTTGGCACGGACAAATGGGTTATAGGTAATGAGTTGAAGTTGGTCTAAATGTTTTTGTGTCGCTTCATCTAAAGCTTCATAGGCTTTAATGGTGTTATACCATGAGGTTTGTCCACCGTCTTGCGGTAGTTCAATGGCATAGAGTAATGAACCAAAAGATGGCAGCGGAGTCCACTGATGGTCTGCATGCGCAGCCAATTCACCATGTCCAGTGTAGTCACCTTTGCCGACTGCATTTGAAACAGGTACCACGTCTGGTGGTGTACCGGTATCATCTTGTGACGCCAGCACAGGAATATCTGCACCGGGACGGAAGATTGAACCGAAGTAACTTGCAAACGCGAGATACTGTAAATCATCTAGACTTTGATGTTTGAAAATTAAAATCAAGTGTTCTGCCAACGCTTGTTTTAAACGGTAGATGGTTTCCCCAGACTGTGCTTTACGCGCATCTAAACCATAAACCACAGCCCCCAAAGCTTGGTCATGTTGCGCTTCAATACGAATTTCATTGCCATCTTGAAATTGTTCTGCTTGATGCCAACGTGGAGCATCATGGATGGCTTGTGAAAGTTGAGTTAATGCGGTCATTTCATAAGTTCTCAAATTGTTCTTTATTGAGACTTAATCTATGGAAGAAAGCGCAGGATGGAAAATTAAAAAATAAGCTAAGTTTATGAAAAAACGTATGATTAATACTAATATGCTGAAAATGCAGCTTTTATTGAATCGTGTAGAAAATAGCTAAAAAACTGCTGTTGTAGTGTTGATAAAACAGCAGTTTGAATTGGAATTATTGCTTCAATACGTCTTTAATGTGCACAAAACGCTTGGTTAAAGTATTCGAATAATTCAGGCGTTTGGCTCCATAAGCCGATGGACAATGCCAACAAGGCCAGAATACTGATGCCAATACTGAGCCGGAACCACAGTGTTGAATTAGTCATGAATGACACTTTCCTCATTAACCATGAAATGTACCAATACCCCAAAAATACTCAGGACAATCGAAAAAATCCAAATGGCATTATAGTTACCGGTCATATCGTGGTTCACACCACCCAACCAGCCACCAAAAAATGAACCGACTTGGTGTGTAAAGAACACGATACCACTCAGCATACTGAGATATTTAACGCCAAACATATTGGCTACAATACCGTTGGTGAGCGGTACGGTAGAAAGCCATAGTAGACCCATAATGACGCCAAATGCATAGATTGTCCATGTGCTTAAAGGCAGCAAAAGAAAGGCAATAATGGCAATGCCACGTAAACCATACAGTCCCATCAACAGCTTTGGTTTGGAATATTTGCCACCGAGCCAACCAGCTGTGTAGGTGCCGACAATATTAAACAGTCCAACGAGCGCTAGGAAAATAGTGCCCGTAGTGGCATTAAAGCCATGATCGATTAAATATCCCGGAAGATGGATGCCAATAAACACCACTTGGAAGCCACAGACAAAGAAACCGAGTGCTAGAAACCAAAAGGGTTTATGCTCCCAAGCCAATTGCAAAATTTGTTTAAAAGTCAGAGAGGCTTCATGCGTATTGGTTGCATTTGGTGCAACATACATTGGTGCTTTTAGCATCCAAGCTAAAGGAATAATAAGTGCAATTAAAATGGCGCTGAGCACCAAAGCCGACGACCAACCAAATTTTTGCAACAACAGTAATGTAGAGGGCAGCATAATGAACTGACCAAAAGAACCTGCTGCACTGGCAATACCCATGGCTAAACTACGTTTTTCTGGATGCGCTGCACGACCTACGGCAGAAAGTAATACTGGAAAAGATGTGGCTGAGAGGGCTAAACCCAGGATTAAACCTGCACTTAAATTAAGCAGTAAACCGGTAGAGCTGATGGCCATGAGTAATAGTCCGAGGGCATATAATGCACCACCGACGGCGACCACGATCTTACTGCCATATTTATCTGCAAAAGCCCCAGTAATCGGCTGCACAGCACCCCAAATTAGGTTTTGCATGGCAATGGCAAGGCTAAATACGTTATGTCCCCAACCAAATTCATCACTCATCGGCACGAGATAGAGGCCAAATGCATGACGCACCCCTAAAGACAATGCCAAAATAATTGCACTGCCAATGAGCATGTAAATCAGTGGCTTTGAGAATCGAGTATCAGACATACAGCAGGCTACATTTTTTAAATTTAACCCAATGTTATTCGAATAAACGCAGAGTTGCGATTAAATTTAATTCACCAAACAATAAATTTTTTTTATAGGTAACTATGGATGAATAAAGGAAATTGCCTCAGCAGAAATTCAAAAGTGTTTAAAAGAGGTTGAAGGCATAATTCAAAATAAAAGACCATATATAGCCTAATAAAAAAGACGGCTGTAGCCGTCTTTTTTTATATTCAGGTTATTAATTAGAAACGCATACCGATACCTGCATACGCAAGAATTGGATTTACCTCAATATCTGCTTTAGAGGTAATTAAAGTTCCATGTTCGGCATTGGACACAGTAATCGTTGTTTCATTTTTTAAATGAGCATAACTTACTGAACCTACTGCGAACCATGTATCATTAAAGTCGTAAGTAAAGCCAGCTGTAGCAACGGGAGCAAAGACATCAGTAGCCTCAAGTTTAACTTTAGGTGTACTACCATTACTTTTCAGATTATCAGGAACTGATGTGCCATAAGGGAGTTCACCAATTTCCAGAGCTTTACCTGCTTGACCATCTTTAATATTTGCAATCATATGACCCGCTTTGATCAAGTCCTGCTCAACATTCTTATTCATTTCCAATTCGTTGAAATAAGCATACATCACACCCAGCCCTACATAAGGACGGAACTTATTTACACCTGTTTTACCAAAGTGATATTGGAATTCAAAAGCTGGTGTCCAAGCACGAGCAGAAGCAGCCTTATCCTGTGCACCTAAATCTGTAACTAAAATATCTTTTTTCAAGTCGATACTCTGTAAATCAATTGATCCGGGAATACTCGGAAAGAGGTCTATAGATGGCGTAGCTTGCGCAGAGAAAGGCGCATAAATTCTTCCTTTACCTTTTAAGTCCACTGTTGGTGGAATCCCGGCTTTAATTTCAAGAGAAATATTATCGGTAAAAAAGTAATTGGTCATGATCCCTAGGGTAGTCACATCCTCGGCTTCTAAACCTGTTCCTGGATTGTTCCAGCTTGAGAGATTATAAACTTCAGCAGAACCACTCAGATTTGCAGAAAGCGTATCGACCCCTAATCCATCTAGAAGTCGAAGGATTGCGGTGGTTGAATTTGAACCCATGTCAAGATCGAGATTATTTTGAACAGCTTGAATACTGACATTACCTACTGCAGATGTAATGCCTTCGTTAGCTGCGGTATTTACTTTGAAAGGTTGTGCTTTCCCTTGTGGCATAACATGTAAAGCACCCACCGAAACTGAAAAACGTTTAAAGCCATCGCCTTCTTGCAGGCTAAAATAAGGGGAATCGGCATGAGTCAAAATAGGCATTAATGCCATTGAGCCAATAAACGTCCCTAAAACCTTTTTCATTTGAACTCCTTGTTCAATTTATTCATCTTTGTTTTTGTTATTGTTAATAAACTAAACTTGGCTCAATTAATCTGTATGAAAAACAAGAGTACTAAGTAGGTGAAAAGTTAATAAATAAGGAAATGTATTTCATTAAGTTTAATTATTTTAGTAATTATGTAATTTTTTAATTTAAAAATAAAAAAATACTGGTTCGCTCTGCTTTTTAGAAAATATGAATAGCCATCGATTTTTTAGACATCTTTTAGTTAGATAAAATAGAACACTTAAGACGTATTTTTTATCCTGAACATGATATCGAAATTAAATGAATTGTTATGAGAGTGCATAATAAAAGACTTGTTTTTACATTCTGCTCTTTTTTTTTGTACAATAGGCTGAGTTATTATTGAGTCAGTCTGATGAGCTCCCCAAATACTCCCAAGAAAAAGCCTTTAGTTAATTTACCGTTTCCTTTGAAGCAAGCTGAACAAGGTGCGACAGATGAGATCCTTGAAGATCTTCGTCCTAAGCCACAACGCTATGCGGATAGAACCTGGATGCCACCACGTGGTACCCGCCGTTCGATGGGAAAACGCTAAGTTTTAAAATAAAAAAGCCATGGTATTTGACCATGGCTTTTTTATTCGCTGATATTTAAATCATGCAACTTACTGAGAGACTGACATTCTTCGGTCATTATTTTGGTAATGAGTTCTTTTCTGGTGATACATCTCTTGATCGGCACGTTTTAGCATGTCTTCAAGACGTTCATCTGCATGACTGGTTGCATGCCCGAT
Organism: Acinetobacter sp. YH12144; assembly: GCF_013418345.1. Taxonomy (NCBI): domain Bacteria; kingdom Pseudomonadati; phylum Pseudomonadota; class Gammaproteobacteria; order Moraxellales; family Moraxellaceae; genus Acinetobacter; species Acinetobacter sp. YH12144. Next base: position 20,414 of record NZ_VPCD01000023.1, read on the forward strand.
CGACAGGCTGATTGGCTGATGTGAGTAAAACTGGTTATCGACCAGTAAAAGTTCATGCAAACTATTCAAACAGTTTTGCAAAGCAGTCTGATCTGCACCCGGTAAAAGGACTACAAATTCATCTCCACCAATTCGTGAGGCAGAATAGGGCGTATGTTGAATAAGTTGAGTCAGGATGTTGCCCATACGACGTAACAGGTTATCTCCGGCATCATGTCCAAGGCTGTCATTCAGCTCTTTCAGTCCATTGAGGTCCATAAAAATACAGGATACTGGGCGCAGTGAATTACGCTCTAGACGGTTCAGTTCCTGCATATAAAATGAACGGTTACATAGCTTGGTGAGAACATCATGTCTGCCTAAATATTCCAGATAATGCTCCGCTTTTTTGCGTGCGGTAATATCCGTCAGCGCAACTTGAACAACGCTCCAGTCATCTAGATAATCAGGAAACACGGTAAATTGCAGTAAAACATGGCGAATACTGCCATCCAGTGCATAATTTACCGCTTCACGCTGATGATGCAGATTGCCATTCCAAAGCTCAATAAGCTGTTCTTTAAAAGTTTGAAGCATTTCTTTGGCAAATACTTTATGTACATTTTTGAGCAAGATTTCTTTATCCGAAGCGCCAAACAAATCAAGGGTGGCCTGATTAACGTCAACGATCAATATTTCCTTAATACACTCTTGTACAAAATCGGGGTGAACATCCAAAAATGTCACAAAATCTTCTATACCTAAAGCGCGAAGCTGATCTAATTTTATTTTAATCCGGCTGAAATCTTCTACCCAAAGTGAGGTTGGAGAATAATGAAAACGCGCTTCTGCCAAATGACGACTTTGTTCTTGTAAACGGCAAGCTTCAGTATAAGAGGTGATATCTTCAGTCGTAATTAAAACGGCAGATAAATCCTGCTCATGACTCGGTAGCACGATGCCTTTGAGTTGAATGTCTAGGCGTTGTCCATTGAGCGTATAGTTCACGGCAGAATGGGAAAAATGCGTTTCACCATTCCACAATGCAACCAACTCTCTAATGTGTGTTTGACACATCTCCGCCTGAAAAACTAAATCAAGGTTTTGACATAAATGTTCAAAGTCACGTGCTTGATACAGTTCTAACGTTTTTGCGTTGACCTGTAAGAGTTTTATTTTTCTCGCACATTGCAGAATACGTGATTCATCTTGTTGAAGAAAAGTGGAGAGATCCTGCACACCTTGCTGACGCCAGAGATCAAATTGTTTTTTGACTTCACTGTAATCTTCAAGCCACATGGCAATGGGGGATAGCTCAAAAAAAGGAGAATCTAGCATGTCTATTTTATGTGCTCGTCATTCTTCATGATAATTACAGCATGTAGTATAAGACGAAAAAAATGATATTAAAATAATGTGATATGTAAAATAAACTTTATTTTTAATGTGACTTAAGTCGCTAAAAGTCATTAATCCACCTTAGATAAAAAGCCAATGTAGACTTTGGCTTTTTTGGGGGGAAATGAGGTGAAAATAGTCTTTAGCGGCTGGCTTTACGAGCTTTATTTTCAGGCTTTGGTGCAGCGATTTCACGTTCAGCTTTCCAAACATCAATAAAATCTTTTTCATTAATATTGTACAGTTCAAGTAGGGCTAAAATGACACCGCCAAACATCATTGGGCCTTCTGAGTTGCTTTGAAACTCAAATATTTTCCCATTCAGGGCATGCAAAATATCTTCAATTTCAAAAATACGGTCACGACCATTGCTATCTGTCGGGTACATTTGGGTATTCAGCACAATTTTCGCAAGACTTTTTTCATTATCTGTTAAGGCTAGAACATCAACCAATTCATCTGCCGAAGGTGCAAAAATTACCGAGTCTTGAAAAATTGTATGTAGAAGTTTCGAAGTAAGTTTAGGTAAAGCTTTTTCAACGAAAGGACGGAATGAAATTGGAAAAATAACATTTCTAGAAATCCCCTTAAACATGGGAGCAATTTCTTCAACTTTATAGCCAGCGACACCACAGCCAATCGAAGTAATGAAATATTTGGTCTTCGGATGATTCTTGGTATAGATTTTAAAATCATCAACATAATGTTGAATCTGAGACAATGGCATTTGTTGTAAATGCTCATTCATCGTTGGAATAGCAAAACTTTGACCAGCCCATCCACGACCAATACCATTCATTGCGCCAAAATGCTCTAGTGCGGTACGCGCTGCACCGCCAGCATGTTGACCTGCCATATTGCTGCCAAAAACAAAAATGGTATCTTCAGCTAAGTTTTTAACAATACTTTCGTCATGATATTGATAAGTCATAAAGTTTGATCTGTGGCGTCCTTTTGTCCATGTTGCAGGTGAAATTTACCTAGGTCAAGTATCAATCTGGGGTAAATGAACGCTTTATCTATGAGTTTTTTAGCTCAAAGAGTTTCTTCGAAAAAAATTGGCTCAATTAGGTGCTTTATAATTTTGAAGATGATGAAAAAATCTAGAAACTTATACTAAATAAAGATTAATTCTGTCTGTAAGAGACTTTGGCTTTTTACATAAATTTAGCGTTGTTTTGTGCAACTTTGCCCTCATAATAAAGCCCTATAAAAACTGTTGAAGAAGAGTGTGATGCAGGAACAGCCTTTTGAACTGGTAACACAATATCAGCCCGCAGGTGATCAACCTCAAGCGATTGAGAAATTGGTTAAGGGGATTGAGAAAGGAATGCATGACCAGTTGCTCTTAGGGGTAACAGGTTCGGGTAAAACCTATACCATGGCAAATGTGATAGCTCGCACGCAACGTCCAACGATTATTATGGCGCATAACAAAACTTTGGCTGCGCAGCTTTATGGCGAGTTTAAAGCCTTCTTTCCGCATAATGCTGTGGAATATTTCGTCAGTTATTATGACTATTATCAGCCCGAAGCCTATGTGCCATCTTCAGATACCTTTATTGAAAAAGACTCATCGATTAATGATCACATTGACCAAATGCGTCTTTCGGCAACACGGGCATTATTAGAACGACGTGATGCAATTATTGTAGCGTCAGTTTCAGCCATCTATGGTCTGGGTGATCCCAATGCCTATATGAGTATGCTTTTGCATATCGTTGAAGGTGACCGTATCAGCCGTGATGACATCATTCGGCGTCTGGTGGAAATGCAATACACCCGCAATGAACTCGAATTCCTACGCGGCACATACCGTATCCGTGGTGAAATTATTGATATTTTCCCTGCAGAATCGGATCAAAATGCCATTCGAATTGAGTTGTTTGATGACGAAGTTGATTCAGTTCGATGGTTTGATCCCTTGACGGGCAAACTGGTCCGAAAAGTGCCACGTATTACGATTTATCCAAAGAGCCATTACGTGACACCTAAAGATAATTTACAGCGTGCAATTGGGACTATTCGTGAAGAGCTTACAGACCGACTGGGTTTCTTTCGTGCAAATGATAAATTACTCGAAGCACAGCGTATCGAACAGCGCACACGTTATGACTTAGAGATGATGCAGCAGCTTGGCTATACCAACGGTATTGAAAACTACTCACGGCACTTATCTGGTCGACCTTCAGGTGAAGCACCGCCGACTTTGTTTGATTATGTACCTGATGATGCCTTATTAATCATCGATGAATCGCATGTGACTGTTCCACAAATTGGGGCCATGTATAAAGGTGACCGTTCGCGTAAAGAAAACTTAGTGAATTATGGTTTCCGTTTGCCAAGTGCGCTTGATAACCGTCCAATGAAATTTGAAGAGTGGGAGCGGATTGTTCCGTCGACCATTTATGTCAGTGCAACGCCTGCACATTATGAAATGGAAAAATCTGAACAAGTCGTTGAGCAAGTGGTTCGACCTACAGGTTTGGTCGATCCTGAAATTGAAATTCGTCCAGTCTTGACGCAAGTGGATGATGTACTGTCAGAAATTAATAATCGTAAAGATTTAAATGAACGTGTGTTAGTCACAACACTAACCAAACGTATGGCAGAAGATTTAACTTCATATTTGAAAGAATACGGCATTAAAGTCGCTTATTTACATTCAGATATCGACACTGTTGAGCGCACTAAAATTATTCATGAATTACGTTCGGGTGTATACGATGCAATCGTTGGGATTAACTTACTACGCGAAGGCTTAGATATGCCCGAAGTGTCTTTGGTGGCCATTTTAGATGCAGACAAAGAAGGCTTCTTACGTTCTGAGCGTTCATTGATTCAAACCATCGGTCGTGCAGCACGTAACTTAAATGGTAAAGCGATTTTATATGCAGATCGTATGACCGACTCCATGCAAAAAGCCATTGATGAAACGGATCGTCGTCGTAATTTACAGATCGCATTTAACCTTGAGCATTGCATTACGCCACGCAGTGCAGTACGTCAAAACGTCAATGATATTGATACAGGTGAAGTACTGACAGATGATGAAATCGATGCAAAAATTTCAGATCAGGCTAAGGCATTAACTGCAGATGAACGTCATTTGATGTCAGATCCAAAACTTTTAGCAAAACATATGAACAAGCTGGAAAAAGAAATGCTGAAGGCATCGAAAGATTTACAGTTTGAACAAGCCGCTCGATTACGCGATGAAATCTTGCGTTTAAAAGCACAGATGATTTCATAATTTTGTTAGACAAGATGCGGAATATTGTCTGAATTACATACATAATTCAGACAAGAAAATGATTTTTAGAGCAATCTTTCCGCTAGAGTAAAAACACGAGAGAAAGAATTACTTAATTTTCATCGAATGTTTTGCATCGAAATGAGGCATAAAATGACAACAACGAATCTTCCGAAAGCTGGTTTTAAGCTCGCAAAAATTGCACTTGTTGCAGCAGTGTTAATTGGTTTGGGTGCAGCCACAATGGCCTATGCACAGACGAAACCTTTACAGACTGTGGAAAAAGTCGAGCTCGATCGTTATTTAGGTATGTGGTATGAAGTTGCTCGTAAGCCTTTAGTCTTTCAAAAAAGCTGTGACCGTGATGTTACCGCGGTCTATACCTTAAATGAAAACGGCAATATTAATGTCAATAATCGCTGTGTATCGAAAGATGGCACCAAGAAACAATCAATAGGCGAGGCATTTGTACAAAATGCACCGTTTAACTCAAAATTAAAAGTCAGTTTCTTACCTGAAGCGATTCGTTGGTTGCCTGTGGGGCGTGGTGATTATTGGGTGCTCAAAGCCGATGAAGACTATCAAACAGTCTTGGTGGGTGAGCCTCGTCGTAAATATATGTGGGTGCTTTCTCGTTCGGCTCATCCAGATCAGGAAGTGATTCAGGAATATCTAAATTATGCTCAATCTGTTGGTTATGACTTATCAGATATTATTCATACCAAGCAGACAGTAAAACCATAAATCTAAATATTTGAACAAATGCTAAAAAACCATGCCTGTGCATGGTTTTTTATTTGCTAGAATGTCTCTGCGAAAAGCTTGATCAATCAAGCAAAATATCAAATTTATGGTGTATTTTGGACTGGAGTGAAAGATGTATAAAGGCGTTGCATTGTCTGTATTGGCATCGGTCACTTTTGGTATTTTGTATTTCTTTACCATCTTTTTAAAACCTCTAGATAGCGAGCAAACATTTGCATGGCGCATGTTAGCGACCTTACCATTTTTAACGCTATTTATGTGGTGGATGAAAGATTTAAACAAAGTCAGTGAAATTTTTTGGCGAGTGGTTAAGCAGCCGATTTTTCTGATTTGGTTAATCATCAGTTCTTTTTTATGTACTACACAGCTTTGGTTGTTTTTGTGGGGGCCGATTAATGGCCGTGGACTAGAAGTTTCTTTGGGATATTTTCTACTGCCTTTAGTGATGGTTCTGGTCGGATGTGTGCTGTATAAAGAAAAACTTTCTAAATGGCAGATGGCTGCCGTGGCACTGGCAATTTTAGGTGTCAGCCATGAAATTTGGCGTATTGGCAGTATCGCGTGGGAAACTGTTTATGTCGCTGTGGCTTATCCAATTTATTTCTTTTTACGTCGTACCTTTAAAACCGATCATTTGGGTGGTTTTTGGTGGGATCTTTGCTTAATTTTGCCTGTAGCCTTTTATTTAGGATTTATTCATAGCGATAGTTTAGAGCTAATGTCGTTATTCCCGTATCTGATTTTGGCGGTTTTAGGACTGGGTTTTCTGAGTGCGCTTGGCTTAGGTAGCTATATGTTGGCGAGTCGTTATTTGCCATTTGTGATTTTTGGTTTGTTGAGTTATTTAGAACCCGTGTTGTTAGCTTTTGCATCCATCGCATTGGGGGAGCGAGTAGAAGCCGAAGAATGGCTGACCTATATTCCAATTTGGGGTGCGGTATTGTTATTGGTGATAGAAGGCATCTTACATCTGTTTAAACAAAAGCAAAATGAACGTGCGCTAGCAAAAAATGTAAAAGCGTTAAATGATCGAATCGATTCTTAGACTGAAAATATTGGTACGGTAAATTGATCAGTTCACAATTAACACTTGCTGTTTTTTAAGAAAATCTTAAACTTAGAAAACTAAAACACGCCATGATTCAATTTATTGTTTAGGAAGAACAGCATTGAATGATGGTGTACAAAAATATTTATTTTAGATAAAAATAAACTGAAATCGATAAAAGATCGATTAAAGAACCAAGATACAGGAAGCAGTCAGTGGTTGTCCCATTTCATCAAAGCGCTAAACTTTTACAGCTAGAGCCTGTGTTGGATCAGCATTGGCGGAGTATTGTATCTGAAGTATGCACTGATCTTGATCAATCCAATTTAGCACAGATACAGCAGGTGTTATCGCAAAAAGGTATTCGTTGGGAGTCTTCATCACAGTCGTATCAAAGAGATGTACCGATGAATTTGGGCATGCTGATGAAAGTACTAAAATATGATGTCATGCGTGAGCATGCACAGTATTTGGCAACACAGCTCGAAGAACTTCGAACATTGACAATGAGTATTCAAGTTGCGCAAAAATTAGAAGAAAACCTAGCCTATATCAATAAAATAGATGCCGAAGAAGATTTTGAATTACAGCATGAAAAAAACGTATTACATCGGCATTTCATTTTAAATGCTGCACAAATCATCCGTGAAATGGATTTGATTGCGCCGAGTGATGCACGTGAACTCACTGCCCAGCAAGTCAAAATTTTCTTGATCGAAATTTTCTTAAAGTCACATATGTTGGGGCAATTTTTTGATGCCACTATCCCGAAATCGTCTGAGATTTGGCAACATCCGATTTTTAAATACTATTTAAAGCGTGAACAAAAAACGAGATATTTACAAATCGTACAAACATCTGAGTTTATTTATATTTTGTCACCTGATTTAGATTGGACGACGCAGTATTCAGCAACGCGGTTTTTATCGACAAAGCACAATGATGCCTTAGCAGACGACGTTTTTGATGGGGTGGCCATAGATTTAAATACTGCTTTAGAGAATCAGCAAATAGACGAATTAAAAATTCAAGTCTCTAAGCTGGCATCTATTGCAGGTTTTATACATTTAGATCTGCAAAATTTAATGCAGCAACTACATATACGGGTAGATAAGCATCTACTTTTAATGCTGCATGTAGAGGATGCCACTCAATTAGTGACGGTTTTACCTACTTTTGAGCAGCAGTTCAATACATTGATCTTGAAGCCATTGCATCAGACTGTTCAATATCAACTGAGTGAGCAGATACAGCATGATTTTTTATTTTTCCATAGCATGCAAATATCTCAGAAGCTCATCACGAGTCTAAACGTCTTAAGTAGCTGCCCGAAGTTTGAGGCGAGTTTGGAGTTAAAACGACTGCGACTTCAACTACAGGCTTGGCAGGTGCTTTTGTTGAAACGGCGTGCTCAAATTTTTCATGTTCAAAACGAAGATGAGTGGGAATTACATCATCAGCAGTCACAGCAAATTCATACGGCGCTGAAGGCGATCTTGCAGCCGGTCGATGATCAACAGAAGATCTTTGCTACAGACGCAACTGTAGAAAATACGGGTACCCATGGCGCGCATGCGCATGTTGGATTTTCCAAACGCATGACGAAAACAGGGGAGTATGAAAGCCTTGAAGCCGATGCTTTAAAAGCGCAGCAGCAAAAAAAGCGCCAGACTTATATGCAGGTTTTAATGTTGCTGAAGGAACATGCTTCACAGCTCGTCAATCTTGATTTTGAGCCATGTGAAAATGCCTTAAACGTGCGATCTTTTAGTGATCAGAGATATTTTGCGATTAGTGCTGGTGAGAATAGTTTAAATGCACTACCGAAAATATTAGAGCTGAGTGTAAATTTCTTTGATTTTAATCTGGAAAAGTTTGCTGATAATCTGAAAAATTAACTGAATTTTAAATATAGATCTGACTTTAAATAATTTTAGGCAGTAACATTAGAGGCGTAATTTAATTCAAATAAAAGAACGATACGCTGTAATGTCATCCGCAATTGTCTGAGACAGGGTTACTTCTAATAAAAAATGTTTTTGCGATACTTTGAATAAATTGACGGTAGTGAACGAGTTTTGCGGTGAGGAGCATTGCTCCGCAAGATGGTTTCCTTATGAAGCACGCTTCTCATTTTGCCAAATGAGAAACAACGTTTCGTAAGAGTACCTCCGACTGAAGGCTAAACCCTTTATTCAAACTTTAGATGTAAGACTCCGTCGAATAGTCTTAAAAATCATTTAAAAATGTGAAATTATTATTACGAGCTTAACATCAGTAAAAATACTATAAATTGAGCAAAATAAAAAACACCGCAATTTGAAAAATATAATTATTCGTTCATCTTAGAGCTAAATGTGCTGAGATCTGGTTGATAAAACTACATTTGAAATTTTGTGAAAAAAATCTGCGAAAAAGTCCGTTTTTCAACTTTCGGCTATAAAATCATAATACTAATCATGATTATTTTGAAAATTGATAGTGAATATATAACAAAATAACCTTGTCGAAATCTGCTTTTAGATTCATTAATTTTCAGTTTTCCATTACAATTGTGGGGTTTTGAAATTTATGCTTAGATTTACAATTAATTAGAGGACGTATCTGTGAGCAAAGACACTATCGTTGCCCTACATGCAGAGCACCAAGGTCGCTGGAAAAACCGTGAAGAAATCGCGGAACGTATGATTGCCCTAGTGGGTCAGTTATATCGTGAAAAAAACATCGTAGCTACAGTATACGGTCGTTCTTTAATTAACCGTTCGGTTATCCAAATTCTTAAAGCGCATCGTCGTACTCGCGTACTTGACGTTGAACTTTCAGTTGTGAACACTTTCCCAATTCTTGAAGCTTTGGCGAAAATCGAAAACATCGGTACTGCTGAAATTGATCTTGGCAAACTTGCTGTTGAGTTCAAAGAAAAAGGCGGTGATGTTGACGCATTCGTTGCTGACGCTGTGAAATCACTTGAAGGCAATGCAACTAACGTTGAAAACCGTGATGTTGTACTTTACGGTTTCGGTCGTATTGGTCGTATCCTTGCACGTTTGATGATCAGCCAATCTGGTCTAGGCCGTGGTCTTAACCTTAAAGCAATCGTTGTTCGTAAATCATCTGACGGTGACTTAGAAAAACGTGCGTCTTTGTTACGTCGTGACTCTATTCATGGTCCATTCGCAGGTACAATTTCTGTTGATGAAGAAAACGAAGCAATCATTGCTAACGGTAACTTCATCAAAGTGATCTATGCGTCTAACCCATCTGAAGTTGATTACACTGCTTACGGTATTAACAATGCACTTGTAATCGATAACACAGGTAAATGGCGTGATTCTGAAGGTCTTGCACAGCACCTTAAATGCGCTGGCGCTGCACGTGTAATTCTAACTGCACCTGGTAAAGGTGACATGAAGAACGTTGTATACGGTGTGAACCAAGCTGACATCCTTGATGAAGATACAATCATCTCTGCTGCAAGTTGTACAACAAACGCGATCACACCAACACTGAAAGTGTTAAACGACAAGTACACAGTGATCAATGGTCACGTTGAGACAGTTCACTCGTTCACGAATGACCAGAACTTAATCGACAACTACCATAAAGCTGACCGTCGTGGCCGTGCTGCAACATTGAACATGGTTATTACTGAAACAGGTGCTGCTAAAGCTGTTGCTAAAGCGCTTCCTGCTCTTCAAGGTAAATTGACTGGTAACTCAGTACGTGTACCTACTCCAAACGTATCTCTTGCAATTTTGAACCTTACTTTAGGTCAAGATGTTGATCGTGAAGAAGTGAATGAATACATTCGCCAAATTTCAATCAACTCTAACCTTCAAGGTCAAATCGGTTATACAAACTCAACTGAAGTTGTATCGTCTGACTTTATCGGTTCACGTACCGCAGGTGTATTTGACGCTCAAGCGACAATCACTTCTGGTAACCGTTTAACTTGCTACGTTTGGTATGATAACGAAGTAGGTTATAGCTGCCAAGTATTGCGTATTGCGGAACAAATGGGTGGCGTAAGCTATCCAAAAATTCCTGCTGAAACGAATGCATAATTTGTGAAAGCTAAAAAAGAGCCTCATTTGAGGCTCTTTTTTATTGTGGAAAATAAAGTTGGCCAATCAGCTTAATAAAATCATATACATTAATTGATGGAAAATTCACCTTGATACGCTCATATGAATCTGTTAGCTTACAAATGGTAAGTACATTAAAAATAGTAAGTAATAACTAAAAACCGTGATCAAGAAAGGAACTCTTCAATGACCAAGTATGCAATCAGTCCATTGTTGGGACAGGTGCTATCTAATGAATGCCCATCCCGTGAAATACTGGAACATCTCACCAATAAATGGTCAGTGCTAGTATTGCGCTGTTTAAGTGAAGGTGTACATCGCTTTAGTGAGCTGAAACAGCGAATTGAAGGGGTCAGTGAAAAAATGCTGGCGCAAACCTTAAAAATGCTGGAGCAAGATGGTTTTATTTTAAGAACGGTGTATCCGGTTGTGCCACCCAAAGTGGAATATCAATTGACCATTACCGGTTCGCAAGCAGCAGAAAAAATAAACTATTTGATTGGCTGGGTAGAGCGCAGTTTGCCAGAGATTTTGGAAAATAAAGAGCGTGTTACTAAATAAAAATTAAATTGCTTTTGGGGAAGCAATAGATGAAAAAATCAGAAAATTTGATTGCGACAGTGTTAGCAGTCTACGCAATTATCTTAACCTTATGCATCGCTATTTATGCAATTTTTAAAAGTTTAGAAGTTGATATTACTTTAGCGACAAATCTTTTGCTTTGGTCGGCGGGCATATTTGCTCCAATAGCGGTCTTAATGACTTACACGAATTGGCGAGAGCAAAAAGGCAGTGAATTAATTGCTGCTCAATCTAAAGATTTAATAATTTATTTAAAGGAATATAAAGCTCAAACTAATAAGCTTCTGGCGCTTGTACTTAATAACTATTTAAATGAATTAGATAATGAAATGATAAAAAAATTTTTAGGTCCTAAAATCGAGCCATGTGAAATCAGAAGGATATGGGGTTCTTTAAGTCCCCTAAGGCAAAATATAAATGATGCTTTGAGTTTTATAAATTTTAATCAAGATAATAAAAAATTAGGAAAACTGATCGACGAATATCGTGAGCTTGCTAGCAAAATTGACTCGCATATATATGGAATAAATAATGAGGAAATCTATCATCAGTTTTTTAGGATAGCATTTTCTGAAAAACTTGATGAATTGATTGAGGAGATGTACGAATATGCGTTATATCGAAAAACATTAAATTTTTAATTAGTAATGAGAAAAGGAATAAACCATTCGATTTATTCCTCATAAAACACTTAATTTTTAACCATCTTATTAAAATCCCACCGATCAATCAGTAAAATTCCAATCGAAAAAACCAAAGCTAGAATCACACAACCCATCCAACCAAAATGCTGCCAGGCATATACTGCACCGAGTGAACCTATAGCTGCACCAGTAAAGTAAATCGTCATATACACCGCATTAATTCGCGAACGGGATTTAAGATCAATCCGATAGACCAAATTTTGATTGAGCACGTGAAATGCTGTTAAACCAAAATATGCCATGAGTACGCCAATCGCATAAATCACGATATTTTGCTGGGCAAAAAATAGAGGGATAGTTGAGAAAAACATCAAAGCAATACAGAGTTTTGCTACAAAGTTTTCTCTACCTTGTCCCACAATTTTACCCGACCAACTTGATGAATAAATCCCGATCACACCAAGCAAGCCAAACAGACCAATTTCAAAATCAGTAAAGTAATATGGCGCACTGCCTAAGACAAAAGTCATAGAGGTAAAAATCATCGACAAAATACCAAAACCCAAAGCACCAGCACAGGCACGACGAATCAGATGTGGATTATTTTGAGCAATGATAAACAACGAGCGGTAAATTCCTATCATTGTTAAACCTGCTTGCGGCGTCGTGTTCGGAAGTTTTTTCCACATGATCATCGCAAAACCTAAAGTGATGATACCACTGGTGAAATACACAGCATTCCAGGACCAATAGGTCGATACAAAGCCTGCAAATGTTCGCGATAAAATGATGCCCATGACCAAGCCGCTCATGAGTTTACCTACAGTGGCTGCGCTGGATTCGGGTGGGCTAATACTCGATGCAAAAGGAATTAGGACTTGTGCCGAAATTGCGCCAAACGTCGCACAAAGGGTAAATAGATACAGCGTGCTTAAGTTGCTACTTAACGATAATAAAATCTGAGAAAGAGCAGCAAAGACCATTAAGCTAACAATGAGTTTGCGCTTATTTAAAAAGTCACCTAGTGGGACCAAGAGCATTAAACCTAAAACATAGCCAATTTGTGCAATCACTACAGTCAAACCAGCTTCACTGGTGCTAATGCCTAAACCTTTTTCAATCGAATAGATAAGCGGTTGATTAAAATATGCTGATCCTGCGCATAGACCACAAGCAAGTGCCATCAATAAAACAAATTGTGATGACAATGGACTGATAGTATTCCTTTCCTTAGGATTTGACATAACAAAAACTCTGATTGCAAGAATTGCACTATATGAAGATGTTACGACAAGCAGAAATAACAAAAAACAACCAACTTAGCGTTGCGAGCTATATGTACATCAGACGATCAATTCAAGCTGGATTGTACTTTTAAAATTTTGATACAAGCTCAAAAAAAATCTGCTTGAAATGCATGATCTTCATGGAATAGTGAATAAATATAGTCGAGAAATTCTTTAAAATATGGCAGAATAAGCGGTTTTAAAGTTTTTAGAGGATTGGCAAATATGCGCTTTGTTGATGAAGCAGTCATTACCGTAGAGGCTGGCGACGGTGGCAATGGCGTAGCCAGTTTTCGCCGTGAAAAATTCGTACCATTTGGTGGTCCAGATGGTGGTGATGGTGGTCGTGGCGGTAACGTATACGTTCAAGCCGACAACGACACAAGTACCCTAGTAGATTATCGTTATACACGTAAATTCCGTGCAGAACGTGCTAAAAATGGTCGTGGAGCGAACTGCTCAGGCCGTGGCGGTGAAGATACCGTATTGCTCGTTCCAGTGGGCACAACAATTGTAGATACAGAATCTGGCGATATCATCGGCGACTTAGTGGCTGACGGTCAGCGTGTGTTAGTGGCAGCAGGTGGTGAAGGTGGTTTGGGTAATACTCACTTCAAATCTTCAACCAACCGTTCTCCACGTAAATGTACACACGGCTCAAAAGGCGAATATCGTGAAATTCGTCTTGAATTAAAAGTACTCGCAGACGTTGGTTTGTTGGGTATGCCAAATGCGGGTAAATCAACCTTTATCCGTGCAGTTTCAGCAGCGAAACCAAAAGTTGCAGATTATCCATTTACCACTATGGTGCCAAACCTAGGTGTGGTTGATGCCGATAGTCACCGTTCATTTGTAATGGCGGATATTCCGGGTCTAATCGAAGGGGCTGCAGAAGGTGCAGGTCTAGGTATTCGATTCCTGAAACACTTGGCGCGTACACGTATTTTATTGCACATCGTAGATGTTCAACCGATTGATGGTTCTGACCCTGCGTACAATGCAAAAGCAATTTTGGAAGAGTTGAAAAAATTCTCCCCAACGCTTTCAAAATTACCTGTTGTATTGGTACTCAATAAAGTAGACCAATTGGCGGCTGAAACGCGTGATGAATGGTGTGATCACATTCTCGAAGAGTTGCAGTGGAAAGGCCCTGTATTCAAAACTTCAGGTTTAACATTTGAAGGTACTAAAGACGTTGTGTACTACCTGATGGATCAAATTGAAGAACAGCGCGAACGCGAAACTGAAGATCCTGAATATGCTGCAGAAGTTAAAGCGTTCCGTGATCAGCTTGAAGTTGAAACACGTGAGCAAACGCTTGCTGCGAAAGAAGCATATCGTGAAATGCGTCGTCAACAACGTCTGGCAGGTCAAGGTGAAGACTTTGATGATGAATTTGAAGACGGTGATGATGAGGCAGAATCGTACTACGTACGTTAATTGCTGAATAAGTGTCAAAGCAAACAAGTCTGAGGACAAGATGATAGAAGTGGTAGATGGGCAACGTCAGCTCAAGGGTTGTAAACGTATCGTTGTTAAAATCGGATCATCACTACTCACAGCAAACGGAAAAGGGTTAGATCTGGAGGCAATCTCGCATTGGGCGGGACAAATTGCAGAACTACACAATGCAGGGCACGAGATCATTCTTGTGTCTTCCGGTGCTGTGGCTGAAGGGATGGTTCGAATGAATCTGGACAGCCGACCCACAGATCTACCCAGTCTTCAGGCTTGCGCAGCCATTGGACAAATGGGTTTAATACATACTTGGTCAAGCGTTTTAGAACAATGTTCTATTCGTACAGCTCAAGTTTTATTAACCCATGATGATTTGGCTGACCGTCGTCGTTATTTAAACTCTTGTGATGCCTTGCAGCATTTGATTGATTGGCGTGTGATTCCTGTGATCAATGAAAATGACACAGTGTCGACTGACGAAATCCGCTTTGGCGATAACGATACTTTGGCTGCGATGGTGGCTGGACAGGTTCATGCAGACCTTTTGGTGATTCTAACTGACCAAGAAGGCATGTTTGACTCAGACCCTCGTTCCAATCCAGATGCAAAACTGTTCCATACAGTACGTGCAATGGATGAATCATTATTCGATATGGCTGGCGGCGGCGGTAAATTCGGTCGTGGCGGTATGTTGACCAAAGTTCGTGCGGCACGTTTGGCAGCCAAGTCAGGTTGTCCAACAGTGATTGCGAGCGGCGATAGCGACAATGTACTTTCACGTGTGATGGCCGGTGAATTACTCGGTACCTTATTCATTACGGACAATGATCGTGTCACAGCCCATCAACAATGGTTAGCTGCACATTTACAAACAGCTGGTCGTTTAGTGATAGATGATGGTGCAGTCAAAGCCATTCGTGATAATCACCGCAGTTTATTACCTGTCGGTGTGAAAGCAGTTGAAGGGCATTTTGAACGTGGTGATGTGGTGGAATGTGTCGATACACAAGGTCATCGTGTTGCCGTTGGTCGTGTAAACTTCAGTTCACGTTCGGCAGAAATCGTCAAAGGTTTGGCCTCCGATAAAGTTCATCAAGTTTTAGGGGAAGCCCGATCACTTGAAATGATCCATCGCAATCATATGTCAATTTACTAAATTGAAAGATCAAAATCCTGCTTCCGAGCGGGATTTTTTATGGCATGTCATTTGAATATAGCGATAAAAATAGTAATAAGAGGAGAAGAATATGAGCGAAATTCAATATTTAAACATTCAAGATCTAAAAGATGAGCAGGCTCAACTGTGTGAATTATTGGCACAATGCGTGCAAGATGGTGCATCACTGGGTTTTTTAGCTAAAGAATCTAAGTCGCACTATGATGAATATTGGTCTGCTGTGACAAAGGATATTCAAAAGCATAAAACCTTTTTGTGGGCGGCGCTACAAAGCGGTGAAATTGTGGGCACAGTACAATTGGTTCGTGCCACCAAAGCCAATGCACTGCATCCTGCTGAGATTGAAAAACTTATGGTGCATCCAAAGGCACGTCAAAAAGGCATTGCTCATCAACTATTCACACTTGCAGAAGATCAAGCAAAACATTTGAACTTGAAATTACTTGTACTTGATACGCGTACAGGCGATGTCTCTGAAAAGCTATATGAAAAATTTAACTTTATAAAAGCTGGGATCATTCCGCAATTTGCATTGAGCCATACAAGTACAATAGATTCAACGACATTATTTTATAAATTATTAGTTTAAGTTGAAACGGATGGATATTTTAGACAAAAACTCCTGCACAGATGCAGGAGTTTTTCATTAAAGGTTCTTTTGATTAACTCGTTTAGAGAGTTCTTCCGCACTTTCAACTCGTTCAGAATAGCGATCTGTGAGGTAGGCAGATTGACCACGTGTGAGCAGGGTAAATTTATATAATTCCTCCATCACATCGACAATGCGAGTGTAATAGGAGGAAGGTTTCATGCGATCATTTTCATCAAACTCTAAAAATGCTTTCGCAACGGAAGATTGATTTGGAATCGTGATCATCCGCATCCAACGCCCAAGGATGCGCATTTGGTTAACAGCATTAAAAGATTGCGAACCACCACTGACTTGCATTAACGCCAGCGTTTTACCTTGAGTAGCACGAATGGCACCTGCAGCTAAAGGAATCCAATCAATTTGTGCTTTCAATATAGAGCTCATCGCACCATGTCGTTCTGGCGAACACCAAACCATGCCTTCAGACCATGCAAGTAATTCATGTAATTCCTGAACTTTAGGATGGGATGTTTCAGCATCTTCCGGTAGTGGAAGACCTTTAGGATGAAAAATTTTGACTTCTGCACCAAAATGTTCAAGGATTCGACCCGCCTCCAATACCGTTAAACGGCTAAATGAGCGTTCACGGTTAGAGCCATATAGCAGCAGAATGCGTGGCGGATGTTCAAGTGCTTTAGCTTGAACTTGTTCAAAACGCGGTGTTTCAAGTAGATCTAGTTGAATATTGGGGAGCTTCATTTTAGTTCTCTTTATACCATTTGCGTTTTAACCATAGCGATACACTCACTAATGCAATAAGCACAGGGACTTCAACCAATGGGCCAATAATCGTGGTAAATGCAATCGGAGATGCAATACCAAAGGTGGCGATGGCAACAGCGAGGGCAAGTTCAAAATTATTACCCGCTGCGGTAAAGGATATGGCAGTGGTTTTGGCGTAATTATTGCCCATCCATTTGCTCATCAAAAAGCTAATGAAAAACATCACCACAAAGTAGATCGTGAGGGGAATGCCAATACGCAGTACATCCATTGGAAGGCTCAAGACATCTGCACCTTTGAGGCTAAACATCACCACAATGGTAAAGAGTAATGCGATTAAACTGATGGGGCTGATTTTGGGTATAAATTGATTTTTATACCAAGCCAGACCTTTTTGTTTTACCAATATGGCACGCGTCAGGAAACCGAGCAGGAAGGGAATACCTAGATACACCAATACTGCATGTGTGATGGTCCAAAAGCTGACTTGGATCACTTGTGCTTCTATACCAAAATAAGGCGGTAAAAAACTCAAAAAGAACCATGCGTAGGTACTAAAAAATGCAATTTGGAAAATACTGTTAAAGGCCACTAAAGCCGCTACGTATTGGTTATCCCCACAAGCGAGATCATTCCAAACCAGAACCATCGCAATGCAACGTGCTAAACCAATCAGAATCAAACCGGTCATGTATTCAGGGTAGTGTTGTAAAAACACGATCGCCAAAATAAACATCAGGCAAGGTGCGATTAACCAATTTTGAACCAGTGATAGGTATAAGGTACGTTTATCTTTAAACACTTCAGGCAGCGCTTTGTAATCCACTTTGGCCAAAGGCGGATACATCATCAGGATTAAACCAATGGCAATCGCAATATTGACATCACCGATATTGAGTTGATTTAAAGCTCTTGAAGCACTTGGAATATAGACGCCAATCGCAATGCCTAGCCCCATTGCGATAAAAATCCATAGCGTTAGATTGCGGTCTAGAAATGACAGTTTTGCAGCAGCCATTATTGGATCTCTGAAATTTTTTGGATTTCTAGGTTGAGTTCTTCACGACTTAATTGCGTAAAATCGAGTGCAAATAAAGCATCTAAACGGCGGTTAATATGCGCCACGGTATCAAGAAATGCTGCAAGTTTTATTTCATCTACAAGCTCTAAATGGGAAGGATCTTCTAAGCCCCAGTGGGCTTTGATGGCAGAGCCTAAGTAAATTGGGCAAGCTTCTTGAGCGGCAGAACCACAGACGGTAATTACCACATCGGGTTGATATTGTTCACATGCTGCGATGGTTTTACTCGACAAACCCTCAGTCGGTAGATTGAGGTTTTGTAGGGTTTTCAAGGTAAACGGGTGGACTTGTCCTGAAGGTTTACTACCTGCGCTATAGGCATGGAAACCTTCAGGGGCACGATGGTTAAAAAGTACTTCGGATAAAATGCTGCGGCAGCTATTGCCAGTACATAGAAATAAAAAATTCATAGCGTTTCACACAATGTTGTAGTGCCTTTCGGAGAGTTTAAATCGAGATTTTTAAATTGTTCTTGGTGACGCATGACATCAAGTATTTGTGTACACCAAGTAGGCAGTGCAGGGTGAATGGAGTAATAGACCCATTGACCTTTGCGTTGATCACTCAAAACACTAGATGACCGTAGTAGCGCTAGATGGCGCGAAATTTTGGGTTGGCTTAATTCAAGGGACTCGGTGAGTTCGCAGACGCAGAGTTCACCTTTACATGCCAACAGCATGATGATGTTCAGACGAGTCTCATCTGCAAGTAATTTGAAAAATTCAGTCTGTTCCATGTTTATCTGTATATATGGATTTGCATATATCTTTACATATGAATATATGGATGTCCATATGTTTTCTTCAATAAAAATCCCACACTTGGTGGGATTTTTATATTTAGATCAGTTTAAAAGTCGAATGAAGTTTGTAAGAAGAAAGTACGTGGCTGACCTATATATTTACCACCTGTTGCATCTGATGAACGGGTGAAATACTGTTTATCAAAGACATTCTTAATACCAGCAGCAACTTTAACCCCTTGTAGCGAACCGCCAAAGTCATAGCCGGTACGCACAGCAAAAGTTGAATAGCCTGGAATATCGCCCAGTTTACCATTTGCCGTTTCTTCAGTTTGGTAGATGCCAGAATCTTGGTTACCTGGGGCACGTTGTTTAGATTGAGCATACATGTCGGCATTGATTGACCAAGCATCGTATTTATAGCCTAAGCCAAAGTTTGCGACATTTTGTGAATAGAAGGGCAAATCTTTACCTTTAAAGTTACCTGCTTCAGCAACTGCTTTGGTATAGGTGTAATTACCATAGGCTTTTAAGCCTTCGAGATTGTTAGCTAAATGTCCAAAGTCATAGCTAAAACCGGTTTCGATCCCTTTATGACTTGTAGCACCGAGGTCAGTCCAAATGCCATTGTTTGCAGCATCACGTTCTAAAATCAGTTCTTTGTCAAAATCTAGATAAAACGCAGTCAATTCAGCGCTCAAACCATTGCCTAAATATTTGGTACCAATTTCATAGTTATTAGACTTTTCAGGATGTAAGCCATCTAAGGTGGTGACCGCTGTAGTGCCTTGTGTTGTCGCTAACTGGTTATATTGCTGTGGACCAAAAGAAACACCTGCATTAGCAAAGAAATTCCAATGGTCTGTTGCTTTATACAGGACAGCTAAACTTGGTAAAAATTCATCTGATTGGATCGATGGATGAACAGTATTTTGTAATACGCCATTTTTATAGGCACTAAAACTGTTTTGCGTATCAATCAATTCAAAACGAACGCCAGGTGTAATATTCCATTTACCTAGTTCTATACGGTTATCAATATAAGCTGCGTGTGCTTTGGTGCCACCCGCACTGCGGGTACGTGCTATAAACTGACCGGGTTCAGCATCTGCAGCGTATTCAGTACGGCCTGCGAACTCGGTGCTTTCTTCATCCATATAACGGTAGCCTACAGTCACTTCATTCAGCGTGCTTCCTAAGCTATAGCTACGTGAATAACGTGGCTCAATGGCAAAGACTTTATAATCACGTGGTGAGGTATCTAAGCGATGATTGCCATTGGCTAAAGTAGATTCAAGGTTGCTGGTACGGAATGAATCGATGTAATAACTTAAAAGTTCAAAGTTGTTCGTGTCGTCTTTATGTGTATAACGTAGGGATACATCTGAACGACGGCCAGTGAAAAAGTCACGATAATGCGACGTTTGATATGGATTTACTTCGAATTCAGCAGCGCTTAAACCTTCAGGCATTTCACCTGTACCATCGTAGTGATGGAAATTTAATGCGATTTTATCCTGATCAGTGATGTCATAAGCGGTTTTTAACATGACATCATCAATGTCATTTTTATTGTTCGCTTCACGATAACCGTTGCCTTTAGTGCCTGAATAAAGTAAGGCAAGACCTAAACCATTATCTAATGTTCCACCAACAAACAGACTAGGACCTAATTTTACCTGATCTGTACCTGTTGCATATTCAGAGTTTAATGCCACGGTACCTTTAAAGTCTTCAGGAATGCTACGTGTGGCAAAGTTGATAATACCGCCGACATTTTGTGGCCCAAAACGGACAGAACCTGCACCACGGACTACATCAACAGATTCTATATTTCCTAAAGAGACAGGCGCCATCGAAAGCTGTGGTTGGCCATACGGTGCAAATGACATTGGTATGCCATCGATCAACACAGTTGAACGTGGAGAGAGGCGAGAAGTTAATCCACGAACGCCGATGTTTAATGATACATCGCTACCGCCAGTACCATTATTTTCTTGAACCTGAACACCGGGAACTTGGCGTAACGCATCTTTTAGAGATGTTGATGCGCTTTCGTTTAAGCGTTTACGGTCAATAATGGTCCGCGCACCGGCATGCTTTTGCACCTTCTTTTCATTGGCGTTTTCCAGCCAGTTCCCTTGAGTTTCAATGGTGATGGTCGGTAAAACATCTGCTTGTACTGTCTCTGTATTTTCAGCAGCAGAAGCCATAGTGGCAACCATGCTTATACCTACGGCAATACTCAGCGGTAATAGCGGGAAATTTTGAAGCTTTAGAGATTTTTTGCTTGAACTATACATAAAAGTGTGAGCAATGGAGAGAGAGCGCGTATCATAATCTTGAGAGCGATAAATTTAAATAAGGATGATTATCATTTAAAACTATGAATTTGATTAAGCTAATAGACTTTTTAATTTAAATAAAGAATAGGTGGAATTTATAATCAAAAAAACCGTGCTAAAGCACGGTTTCTTAAAGTGAATTTAATTATTTGAACTGGATAGAGCCATTTGCACTGACCGTGATTTTAGATTCACCACCTGCCATTTCTTGTTCAGGAATAGCATCGGCACTTGCAGCTTTCATCATAGCCATACGCGGAACTGGCTGACCACCATAATTGCTGGTATTTAAATTAATATTAACTAAGTTGTAGCCTGATTTATTCCATGCCTGAGCGAGCGCTTGGGCACGTTGTTGAAAGTTTTTGGATGCTTCAACCATCAGTTCATTTTCAACTTTTTTACGTTGCGCATCTGAAATGCTGAAACTGATTGATTCCGTTTGGAAATTTTGTTGTAACTCGCTCACCAATTGGCTAGCTGCTTTAAAGTCTGTACTTTCTAAACGCACTTCGGCACGACCACGCCATTCTTTCAATTTACGACTGTCATTGTCATAAATCGGGTAGGTGCTTTGAGATCCCGTCTCGATTTTTACCGCAGGGTATTTACGGGCTGTGTTCACCGCTTGGGTCATCAATTGGTTGATTTGGGTAGCAAGTTCAGCCGGTTGTTTATTTGATTTTTCAATATATAAAACGGCATGCATTTGGTCATTCGACACTTGGCGAGTGGCATCCGCTTGAATGTTCACGATGTTGTAATTGAGTGGGTCGGCTGCTTGAGTTGCTGCTGCCAAACCTAAACCTGATGCTAATAAAACAGTAGATAAGATAATTTTACGCATTGTTATGACCTATTCTTCTTTCAGAATGACTAATTAAGCTTATGCCCTTATCTTAAAAGGGGATTGTGATGGATTAAAGGAAAATCTGTGGTGGGATTGTAAATCTTTCAAGAAAAATAAATGCAGTGTTTGATGAATATTTATTTAAATAATCAGTACTTAGTTGTTTAAATAATTGAAGATTACAATAATCATTCATAAGTTGTAAAAAAGCATAAAATAAAAAGGTTTTCTTTGTTTTGTCACACTGTAAGATGATAATTCAAGATATCCATGGAATAGATCTGTTTTTTCTCTAAATTATCTTTTTATTTGATCATAAAAGTGATTTATTTTCTTGAAAAAGTCTGTATCATCCGCCTCCTAGTTAGCCCATACTCAAAGAGCTTTTAAAGCTAACTAGAAACTCATAAAGCACCGAGTCAAAGGACCGCAAGTCACCCGACTTATTTCTTTCAACCCATATCAGAGATGGTAATTCGATATGAGCGTTTCTTCTGTAAACCCTGCCACTAATTCTACTAACGAATACTATTTGACTCGCCAAAGCCAGATGGAATCCAATGTTCGTAGCTATCCGCGTAAACTTCCACTTGCGATAGCAAAAGCTTTAGGTTGTTGGGTTACTGATGTTGAAGGTACAGAGTACCTCGATTGTTTAGCTGGGGCAGGAACATTGGCATTAGGCCATAATCATCCTGCGGTAATTCAAAGTATCCAAGACACACTTGCAAGTGGCCTCCCATTGCATACTTTGGATTTAACAACGCCTTTAAAAGATGCTTTTACTGAAGCACTACTTGAGCAATTACCTGGTGGTAAAGAAGAGTATTGTCTACAGTTCTGTGGCCCATCTGGTGCAGATGGTACAGAAGCAGCAATTAAATTAGCAAAAACTTACACTGGTCGTTGTTCAGTAATCAGCTTCTCAGGTGGTTACCATGGCATGACTCACGGTTCTTTAGCTATGACAGGTAACTTGTCTGCTAAAAATGCTGTGAACGGCTTAATGCCGGGTGTTCAATTTATGCCGTATCCGCATGAATACCGTTGCCCATTAGGCATTGGTGGTGAAGCGGGTGTTGATGCATTAACGTATTATTTCGAAAACTTCATTGAAGACGTAGAAAGTGGTGTAACTAAGCCAGCAGCTGTAATCTTGGAAGCAATCCAAGGCGAAGGCGGTGTAGTGACTGCACCTGTAAAATGGTTAAAGAAAATCCGCGAAGTGACTGAAAAGCACAACATCGTGTTGATTCTTGATGAAGTACAGGCTGGCTTTGCACGTTCAGGTAAAATGTTTGCCTTTGAACATGCAGGTATTGAGCCAGACGTCGTTGTAATGTCTAAAGCAGTTGGTGGTAGCTTACCACTTGCAGTATTGGGTATTAAACGTAAGTTTGACGCATGGCAACCAGCAGGTCACACGGGTACATTCCGTGGAAACCAACTTGCTATGGGTACTGGTCTTGCAACAATCAAAACCATCAAAGAACAAAACTTGGCTCAAAACGCACAAGAGCGTGGCGACTTCTTACAAGCTGAAATTAAAAAATTAGCGGTAGAATTCCCATGTATCGGCAACGTACGTGGCCGTGGTTTGATGATTGGTGTTGAAATTGTTGATGAACGTCAAAAAGCAGATCACATGGGGTCTTTACCAGGTGATTCTCAATTGGCAGCAGCAATTCAAGCAGCATGTTTCAACAACAAATTGTTGTTAGAAAAAGGTGGTCGTAACGGTACAGTCATTCGTTTACTTTGCCCATTGATCATTAACCAAGCTGAATGTATTGAGGTGATCGTTCGCTTCAAGAAAGCACTTGCTGAAGCACTTGTTGCAACTCGAGGCGCGTAATAATGGTTGATTTTGCAGAACATCGTAAAGCGTTATTCTGCAATGATGCACAATCCATTGCTGACTACCAGTCAGCAATGGGCGAAGCGGTAAAAGCCGTTTCTGCATGGTTGCAAAATGACAAAATGTACACCGGCGGTAGCATTAAAGAGCTTCGTAGTGCAATTGCATTCAATCCTTCAAAAGAAGGTATGGGTGTACAAAAATCACTAGACCGTATGGTTGAGCTTTTCTTAAACAAAAGCTTAAAAGTACATCACCCACATTCTTTAGCGCACTTGCATTGCCCAACAATGGTAACAAGCCAAATCGCTGAAGTGCTCATTAACGCGACTAACCAATCTATGGACTCATGGGATCAAAGCCCTGCAGGTTCATTGATGGAAGTTCAGTTAATTGACTGGCTTCGCCAAAAAGTTGGCTATGGTGCAGGTCAAGCAGGTGTATTCACCTCTGGCGGTACGCAGTCTAACTTGATGGGCGTTTTGCTTGCACGTGATGCATGTATTGCTAAAAACTGGAAAGACGAAAACGGTAGACCGTGGTCTGTTCAGCGTGACGGCGTACCTGCGGAAGCAATGCGTAACGTCAAAGTGATCTGTTCTGAAAACGCACACTTCTCTGTGCAAAAGAACATGGCCATGATGGGTATGGGCTTCCAATCTGTAGTGACTGTTCCTGTAGATGCAAATGCACGCATGGACATGGATGCACTTGAGAAAACCATGGCGCACCTTCAAGCTGAAGGTAAAATCGTCGCATGTGTAGTTGCAACTGCGGGTACAACCGATGCAGGCGCAATTGACCCATTGAAAGAAGTTCGTGCAATCACCAACAAATATGGCGCGTGGATGCATATCGACGCAGCATGGGGCGGTGCTTTAATTTTATCGAATGATTACCGTGATATGTTAGACGGTATTGAACTGTCTGACTCGGTAACGCTTGATTTCCATAAGCATTACTTCCAAACGATTTCATGTGGTGCGTTCTTGCTGAAAGATGAAGCGAACTATCGTTTCATGCATTATGAAGCTGAGTACTTAAACTCTGCTTATGATGAAGAGCATGGGGTTCCTAACTTGGTGTCTAAGTCACTACAAACAACTCGCCGTTTTGACGCGTTGAAATTGTGGATGACGGTTGAAGCGCTAGGTGAAGAGCTTTATGGTTCGATGATCGACCATGGTGTAGGTCTAACACGTGATGTTGCAGATTATATCAATGCAACTGACGGTCTAGAAATGCTGGTTGATCCGCAATTTGCATCGGTATTGTTCCGTGTAGTGCCAGCAGGCTATCCAGCTGAATTGTTAGATACATTGAACCAAAACGTAGCAGACGAATTGTTTGCACGTGGTGAAGCGAATATTGGTGTAACTAAAGTAGGTCAGGTTCAATCTTTGAAAATGACGACTTTAAGCCCAGTAGCGACTTTAGACAACGTGAAGAATTTGCTTGCTCTGGTGCTTGCAGAAGCTGACCGTATCAAAGGCCCAATCGCTGACGGTACATATACACCTGCAATTGACTAATTGTCATTTTGTAGTTGTAGAAGAAGGAGCTCATTTGAGCTCCTTTTTTTTGTTTTAAATGAAAAGGCGCTTAATTTATTACATGGCCACAATTTTTCATTGAGTGATGATAGTTTACTGTGTAGGCAGATTTTTACTTTGACGGATCAAAGTAACTAAAATCCTTCTCAGGGAAAAGGTACATCCATGTGACCATTACCTTATAGTGACATCCCTGTCGCCAGTCGCGATATTCATTGATGTTTATCATTTGATGAATGAGATACCACTTAATATTTATAACCAATAGAAGGCTTGTAAAGGAGTTTCCCTCTCCTTGTAGGAGAGGGTTAGGGTGAGGTGAATGCAATACGATATTGATGTTATGCCGCAAATAATGGACTAAAACCTTTCTTACGCAGCAGTTTGCGGTACATACTCGAACTGCGGTCCGCAGGGAAATGCGCTTCGATGCTTAAATCTAAGGGTAAATATTCAGGCTTTTGCGATTCAGAGACTAAACGGTCTTCTTCAAATATTTTCAGGTTAAAGTCATAAGCATCTTCGACAGGTAAGTCTTTGTCATAATTGCGGCAAATGGGAGCAAATAGACGGGTGGAGCGGGCAGTCATGGGGGATGCCGCATTCATAATCACTTGCTTGCTGTCGTTTGGAAAATGTATGGTGAGCGTTGCAGTAAAGGGTAGATGAATCTCAAAATGCTGTAGCCATTCAAAGCCATCTTGTCCTCGTTGTTCTAATCCAATTGGGTAGCGCCCAACACTGCTCCAATAGTCTGCATTAAAGCCAGTTGCTGTTTCCGTGGTTTTATAGTCAGGCACTTCTACATTTTCAGGGTCGCCAAAGGTATCAGGATGTACCCAAGCAAAATGCGCGACATCAATAAAGCCTTCAAGCTGACGGCCTGCAAAACATTGAAAATCGACCGTTGGGCACACCAATTGCTGAAACTCGGCTTCATCCCAATATGGCATGACTGGAATGTTTGGCGCAGCATCTTTAGTGGCAGTGAGCGAACACCATATCAGTCCATAGCGCTCAACAGCGGCATAAGTACGTAAGTTAAAGCGAGGTGAAATTTTGTGCTCAGGATGTGCAGGGATGCGGTTGCAATGACCGTGTTCACCAAAGCGTAAGCCATGATAGCGGCAGACTACCCCTAGACCATCATTTTTACCTAAGCTGAGTGGGACGCCGCGGTGAGGGCAGGCATCTTTAGCGACAATCAGTTCTTCTCCCATTTTATAAATGACGAGCGGCATATCTAAAAGCATGGTGCCATAAGGCTGTTCTGTAATGTCTCGAGCGAGTGCAATGGGATACCAAAATTCTGCAAGTAAGTGCCAGTCATGTTCTTCAAAAGTCATATGCACAGGCAAGTCCGGATTAAATGTCGCAATGGCTTTACTGGTCATTTTAGGCTCTGTTTTTATGTAAACTTGCATATTGAGCGAACTAAAAATGTAATGAAATTTCAATTATTGGAATACGAGGAAATAAAAAATAGAACATGCAAATCTGCATCATTCAGAAAAAGAGGGGAATTTGAAAAAAGAAAATAAGACAAAATATGACAAGGACATGAATTCTTACGAATATCAAAGTAGAAATAAATAAGACCAATACTTTGATAAATTTCATTACATGTTGAAAAATAAAGAATTATATTTAAATCAATGTGCAATCATCAATTATCATAAAAGCGTCATAAAGATGTAACCTAACTGTCATACTCTAAAATCAAAATGCGTATATCGAAAAAGTACAAGACTTTATTAGAAAGTGGCGTACTCCAATAAATGCATCAATAAAGAGAGATGAGAATGCGCTTAAATCATATCGCACTTGCTATGGTACTCACTACTGGGGCAACAGTCGCTACAACTGCAAATGCAGCTCGTGACACGATCCAAATTGCTGGTTCTTCAACTGTACTGCCTTATGCAAGTATTGTTGCAGAAGAGTTTGGTAATACATTCCCACAATTTAAAGCACCTGTTGTAGGTTCTGGTGGTACTTCAGGTGGTTTGAAACAATTCTGTAATGGCGTTGGTGATAACACAATTGATGTTGCAAACGCATCTCGTAAAATTAAAGGTACTGAATTGGCTGCATGTAAAAAAGCAGGCGTTAACCAAATCTTAGAAATTAAAGTTGGATATGACGGTATCGTATTTGCTTCAAATGCGAAAAAAGCGGCATTCAAACTTCGCCCACAGCACGTATTTGCTGCACTTGCTGCTGAATTACCTTCAAAAGGTAAATTGGTTGCAAACCCATACACACGTTGGAATCAAATCGACCCAACTTTACCAAACGAAGCAATCACTTTAGTTATTCCTGCATCAAACCATGGTACACGTGAAGTGTTCCAAGAAAAAATGGTCGATGCTGGCTGTGAAACTTATGAAGCTTTCGCAAAATTAGATAAAGATGCTCAGAAAAAAGCATGTTCAACATTCCGTAAAGATGGTCGTGTGATTGAAATCGCAGGCGACTATACAGAGACATTGGCACGCTTAAAAACTTCACCTAACGCTGTAGGTGTATTCGGTCTAGGTTTCTATGACCAAAACCGTGACAAGTTACGTGTAGCAACAGTGAATAATGTAGCGCCATCTGAGAAAACAATTCTGAATGGTTCATACCCAGTATCTCGTCCATTGTTCTTCTATGTAAAGGGTGAGCACTTAAAATCAATTAAAGGCTTAAAAGAGTTCACAGAATTCTTCCTAAGTAAAAAAGTATCAGGTAAAGGTTCTAAGCTAGAAAAAGCAGGCTTAATTTCAATGTCTGACAAAGAACGTGCTGCGGTACTTGCAAACTTCAAAGCGGGTAAAGCAGTTAAATAATTGGATTGAAACAGCCAATGGCAGGGTCGACCTGCCATTGGCTTTTTGCAAAGAAACAGTTTTTTCAAGAAGGGCTTTTGAAAAAACAGTGGAGATTACATGAATCTGCTACTTATTGGTGTGTTGCTCGCAATTATTGCAATCGCTTATCAAGTTGGACTGATCAAAAGTCGCAAACTTGCAGGTAAAGGCAATAACTCAGCAATGTTGCATTCACGACCGGGCTACTATGGTGTTTTGGTCGCTTTATGGTGTGGGATTCCCGCTTTTTTAATCTTGATTGTTTGGAACTTGGTTGAACCGAGTATTTTTCAACACGTTATTTTAAATAATGTCCCTGAAAATATTCGTTTAAGTTTAGATCCTGCAAGCACGAGCGTAATGGTTGACCGCGTTCAAGCGATTGCTTCTGGTTTTGGAGTAAGTGATACGCCAGCTGCATATGAACTTGCAGCAGCAGAACAGTTAAAGAAAATTGAGAACATTGGTTCATTCGCGAAATTAGCAGTTGTAGTAAGTGCGGCATTGATTGGTTTAGTGATGGCTAAACGTCGCATTGCAGAAAAATATCGTGCACGAAACCAAGTTGAAAAAGTTTTAAATGTGGCATTGGCACTATGTTCAGGCGTGGCGATTTTGACCACTGTCGGCATCGTAATGTCGATGTTTAGTGAAGCCATGCGTTTCTTTAGTTTTGTCAGTCCACTAGATTTCTTCTTAGGCACTGAATGGAACCCCGGTTTTAGTACATCAGGGAATGCTGAAGGTAGTTATGGTTTGCTGCCACTCCTTTGGGGCACACTCATGGTTAGTGGAATTGCGCTATTGGTTGCTGTTCCTGTTGGTTTGATGATTGCTATTTACTTGGCTGAATATGCAAAGCCAAGTTTCCGTGCTTGGGCAAAACCGGCCATTGAAGTTCTCGCAGGTATTCCAACGATTGTTTATGGTGTATTTGCCTTAATGATTATTGGACCCTTTGCAAAACAACTTGGCGCATATATCGGACTCGATATTAATGCAACCAGTGCTTTAACAGCAGGCTTTGTGATGGGGATTATGATTATCCCATTTGTTTCATCATTATCTGATGACATCATTACCCAAGTCCCTCGCGCGCTTCGTGACGGTTCACTCGGTTTGGGTGCTACAAAATCAGAAACCATTCGCCAAGTAGTGATTCCAGCTGCATTGCCGGGCATCATCGGTGCATTCTTATTGGCAGCATCTCGTGCAATTGGTGAAACCATGATTGTGGTGCTTGCAGCAGGGAACAGTCCTTTACTGCATATCAACCCACTCGAAGCGGTGTCTACCGTCACTATTACCATCGTAAACCAATTAACAGGTGATACAGACTTTGCGAGTCCTCAAGCATTAGTTGCTTTTGCACTCGGTTTAACACTGTTTGTGATTACCTTAGGGCTGAATATTGTTGCACTGTACATTGTGCGTAAATACCGTGAGCAATACGAATGAGTACTACGAATACATCAAACATGGATCAAAAATTTGATTCACATGCAGCCGCTGAGCTTCGTGAAAAACGTAAGAAAATCATTGAAAACTCATTGGCGAAAAGACACCGTAAAGAAAATACCTTCCGTGTCTTGGGCTTTAGTGCAGTAGTGACTGGCTTATTGTTCGTCGTGCTATTGTTTGGTAGTATTTTAGCCAAAGGTTTACCTGCATTTTGGCAAAGCTCAATGACGGTACCTGTGTTTTTTGATCCAAACATTGTCAAAGTTGGTGCGAAACCAATTCAAAAAGAAGGTGAATCACCTGCACAGTTCCAAGAGCGTTACATTGCTTGGCAAACTGAAATGGGCATGGTGGATTGGAATGCGCTCATCGTAAATGGCATCATAGCAAAAGATCCAGCGATTGCCTCACAACGTGATGATCTCAACAGTTTATATACAAGTTCAGAAGCTTATCGCTTACGTGACATGGTAATGGCAGATCCGTCATTGATTGGTCAAAAACAAGATTTTAAAATCCTTGCAGATGCTAATGTCGATGTCTGGTTGGCTGGTAATATTGACCGCAGCTTGCCTGATGAACAGCAACAATTGAGCCCAGAAGTACGCCAACTTGCAGATAAACTTAAAGCTGATGGTGTTATTACTAACTCATTTAATACTGAAATATTTAAGAATCCAGACTCTCGTAGCTCACCTGCAACTTCAGGTTTAGCTGGGGCGTTTATGGGGTCGTTATTTATGATGCTGATCGTGATCATTATTTCAATTCCAATCGGTGTAGCATCCGCAATTTACTTAGAAGAATTTGCACCTAAAAACTGGATTACCGATGTTGTCGAAGTCAACATTAACAACTTAGCAGCGGTTCCTTCGATTGTCTTTGGTTTGCTTGGTGCAGCGATCTTTATTGGTTGGATGCATATGCCGCTTTCGGCTCCTGTGGTTGGTGGTTTAGTCTTAAGTTTGATGACTTTGCCAACGGTCATTATTACCACACGTGCTTCACTAAAAGCTGTTCCTCCATCGATCCGTCAAGCCGCTTTAGGTTTGGGTGCATCACGTTTACAAACTGTATTTCACCACGTCTTGCCACTGGCATTACCAGGTATCTTAACCGGTGCCATTATTGGTGTTGCGCAAGCCCTAGGAGAAACTGCTCCATTATTATTGATTGGTATGAGTGCCTTTGTGGCAAGTGTACCAGCCACTCCTTTAGATCAATCCACTGCATTACCTGTACAAATTTTCCTTTGGCAAGGTAATGAGCTACGT
Source organism: Acinetobacter sp. YH12144 (assembly GCF_013418345.1). Taxonomy (NCBI): domain Bacteria; kingdom Pseudomonadati; phylum Pseudomonadota; class Gammaproteobacteria; order Moraxellales; family Moraxellaceae; genus Acinetobacter; species Acinetobacter sp. YH12144. Next base: position 51,480 of record NZ_VPCD01000023.1, read on the forward strand.
AACTTCTTTGAAGGACGTACCGCAGCAGCAATCATTGTACTTCTTGCTCTCATGATCGGCTTAAACAGTTTAGCCATCTGGTTACGTAAGAAATTTGAAGTACGCTGGTAATTGAGGGCATTATATGAATAGCGTCATTACAACTGAAAAGAATTCCTTAGATCAGGATAAGTCCGTGAATCCAGAACAAACACAATTTACCTCTGCACAGGGCAGCCAAAAGCAAACCAATACTGCGTTTGTGTCACAATTCGATACGCAATCTAGCGCGAAAAAAGATGCGAAATCGACCAATGTGAAAATCAGTACCAATGATGTGCATGTGTACTATGGTGAATCTGAAGCGATCAAAGGCATTGATCTGAACATTTATGAAAATGAAGTGATTGCCTTTATTGGACCGTCTGGTTGTGGTAAGTCAACTTTCCTACGTACGCTCAACCGTATGAATGACACGATTGATTCTTGTCGTGTGACAGGGCAAGTGCTTATGGATAATCAAGATATCTATGATCCAAATCTCGATGTGGTGTTACTGCGTGCCCAAGTGGGTATGGTTTTCCAAAAGCCGAACCCATTCCCAAAGTCTATTTTTGACAATGTCGCTTATGGTCCAAAATTGCATGGTTTGGCACGTGACAAATACGACATGGAAGAAATTGTTGAAAATAGTCTGCGTAAAGCAGGCCTTTGGGATGAAGTGAAAGACCGTTTGAACCAACCGGGTACAGGACTTTCAGGTGGTCAGCAGCAACGTCTATGTATTGCGCGAACCATTGCTGTCAGTCCTGAAGTGATTTTAATGGATGAACCTTGTTCAGCACTCGATCCAATTGCAACAGCAAAAGTAGAAGAGCTCATCACTGAACTTTCAGCGCAATATACCATTGCGATTGTGACACACTCGATGCAACAAGCAGCGCGTGTTTCTGACCGTACCGCATATTTCCATTTGGGTGATTTAATTGAAGTGAATTCCACTGAAAAAGTCTTTACCCAACCGGATCATCAGCTTACAGAAGCCTATATTACCGGTCGTTTTGGTTAATCTAGACTGTTTGAAAATAGAGCCGAAAGGCTCTTTTTTTATGAAGTCAATAATTAGGTAGAAAAGGATTGATAGAAATAAAAAGCTCAATTTGACTCAATGAGAATTATTTTCAAAAAATAGATTGAATTTTTGTGATGTAACCCACATGTTATACAACATAAATATGAATTAAATGAGTTTCAATTTTATGCTATTTCATAATCCCAAGTTGCCTGCGGAAATTCGTGTAAGCCACTTAAATGCACGTATCAATGAACAACGAAAAAAAATTGCGCAAACGACTGCATCTAAACTTGAGCTGCTGCAACTAAGCCAACAATTATCAAAAGAAGCGCGCGCACGTAAAAAGAATAACCAAAAAATTTATGTAATCGATTTTAATGGTGATACCGCTGCATCTGCGGTAACGAGTCTACGTGAAGAAATTACCCTGATCTTAGCGACAGCAAAAGCAGGACGTGACCGCGTGGTTTTACGTTTAGAAAGTCCAGGCGGGATGGTGCATGGCTATGGTCTGGCCGCTGCACAATTGGTACGTTTACGTGATGCTGGATTTAACTTAACCATTTGCGTGGATAAAGTTGCTGCAAGTGGTGGCTATATGATGGCCTGCATTGCAAATGAAATCGTTTCAGCACCATTTGCTGTGGTGGGTTCGATTGGCGTGGTTGCACAAGTGCCAAACTTTAACCGTTTATTGAAAGAAAAACATATCGATTTTGAACTGTATACAGCAGGTCAGTTCAAACGTACCGTCACTATGTTTGGTGAAAATACGGCTGAAGGTAAAGCCAAATTTGAAGAAGAGTTGCAGCAAACGCATAACTTGTTTAAACACTTTGTTGAAAAATACCGTCCTCAGCTTAATGTCGATAAAGTTGCAACAGGTGAGCATTGGTATGGTCAAGATGCCATTGATCTTAATCTAGTCGATAAGCTCCAAACGTCAGATGAATATCTGTTAAGTCTCATGCCACAACATGATGTATATATGATTGAAACCCGCAAAAAGCCAACGCTTGGTGAGAAGTTAGGCTTACAAGCAGCACAAATTGCGGACTCATTGGTGCCTGCAGTCATGTCTAAAGTGATGGAGTCATTGAGCAAAGCCAATTCGAGCCTCGTGCAGTTGCGTGACCCTAAACTCTAAAATTGTTTTTGTTATGAAGCATTTAAAGCCCACTTTGGTGGGCTTTTTTTATGGAAAAATAAACGAATGTGTTAGATTGCTTTATAAATGAAATATTGACCGAAATCATGTCTAATTTTTTGATTATTCTAGGCTTAATTCTATTTTTCTTTTGTTTTTTGGGTTTATTGCAACTTTAGTGGTGTACTTGCCAAAAGCTGAAAAAGAAGGGGAAAAATGGGTAGTCTTGCCATTTGTGGTGATGGGCTTAATGTTAGTGTTTGGAGGGATGTCTTATCATTTTGGCATGTCGATGAAAAAAGAAAAGCCAATGGTACTTTCAAAAGCATGTGCTGTAGTGGTGGGCTATAAGCATTATGAAAACTGTAGTGGTCGAGCTCAGACGCGTTGCAATCCTTATGAAAAAATTTTATTAAAATTTGAAGGTTCAGCCTATACCCGTGATATGCGCTTTGATGCATATTTAGCACGTAAAAGTGCGAATGAAAAAGTCTGTTTTCGCTTTTATGACCGCTTTCAATATTCACATTTAAAGAGTTCAAATATTGTTGAGTGGCTTGCGCCTTAACATATCATCTCGGGGCATCATGTTTAGCTTTATGGTTTTGATAGGTTTACTGAGTTTAGTGATCGTCCCATTTTTGACGATCATTTTTATCGTGCCCAAGTTAAAGGATAAAAATCATCGGGATACTTTTCCATTTTATGCTTTGCTTCTTATGCTTTGCTTCCGGGCTGTTTAATTTTAGCTTTGGCTGCGTATTTAAAAGAAGAAAAAGTGATTTTACCGTCACAAACATGCGGTGTTGTACAGTTCTATAAGACCTATTCAATTAAGCATGATCATTTTGAGCGGATTACGATTTTATTTGATGGCCGAAAATATAATCGGCACCTGCGATTTGATGACACTATTCTTCGTAAAAATAAAGGTGAATATGTCTGTTTTGAATACTTAGATAAGTTTGAACACCCCGATTTAGCTGAATCTAAAATATTAAAATGGGTTGATCGCTAGTTCGGTTTATCGCAGCGGGTTGAGGAAATTGAACACATGATGGTATTGCTGTTTATTTTAGGTGGTGTCATTTGCCTAATGGTTTGGCCTTGGCTATATTTGCTGCATTTTCAAAGTGTGAAAAAATCTGTGCTGAAACAGTATGCTGCGCTGTTTGGCCCAGCAGCAACACTGTTGGCAGGCTATATTTATTGTTCATCACTACAGGCAGATGTTCGCTCTGAAGCCTGCGGCACTGTTGTGGCCTATCAGAGTTATATGAGTAGCGGAAATATAAATAAAAGACAGCCTTTTGAGCGGGTTGAAATTTTAGTGAATCATACAAAATATACACGGCATTTTCGTATAGATGATGATCTACAAAAAATGCCAGCGGGAGCAAAAGCGTGCTTTCAGTATTATGACCGAAAATTGAATCCGCAAATGTCAGATTCAATCTTAATTCAATGGACTGCTTAAATGCTTAAGGTGAAAAGTATTCAGACTTTTGCTGAACGTTATTTAATAGATTTTGATGTCATTAAACAAATACCACCAGTGATCATCGCACCAAGTGTTGCGAGCAGCATATCTTTATGCGCATCCCAAATATCACCTTGTTGCCCATTATAATTTTCAGCTTCTTCTGGTGATAAGCCAATGGCAATCAGCCATTCGATCCATTCATAAAATAAACTGGTCGCCATGACGAACTGTACGACCAATAAAAAGAGTGTTCCGGCTTTTAACTGCGGTAGCCAGATTTGAAATATGCGATAAAAGAACGGGTAGAGCAGCAATCCATAGGCAAGGTGTACAAGCCGATCATACATATTCCGAGACCATCCCATGCTTTGGTCAAGGTTGAAACCGAAGAGAGCTTGTGTCCATTCAGAATAAGGCACATAAGAATATAAATAATGGGCACCGATGACATGAATCAGTAAAAAGCCAAGATACAGGCAAACAGTTGCGAAACTTAGCCCTATTTTATAGAGGAAAACGAGCAGCACGATCAGCATAAACGCTGTGCCAATTTGATGGAGTATATACGCTTCCATTTCTAAAGGTTGGATACTGGCGATCGCAATAGCAAGAGTTAATAACGCAAAAGCTAAGATGTGCTTAAGTTTTAATTTGAAATCAATCATGAAAAGGCAAAGCTCAAATTTTTTATCGGTGTGCAATGTTTATAATTCGCGGCAAGTATAGCCATAATGCGATGAAAGGTGTTAGTTCGCCGGCGTTAGAATTTGTGCATTATTTTTTCAAATGTCATCAGCTAGCAACTAGGGATAAGTATTTTCAAAAAGATTGTATTAAACTCAGATGTATATCGAAGTTTATGTATTTGGAAGTAACTATGGCCGTTGTTGAGGCATTTATTGCGACTCAAAATTGTTATTTTAACTATGAGTTTGAAGAACTTAATTTAACAGATGATTTTCCAGAAGAGCTCTCTGTATCTTTGCGGGGCATGATGTTTCGCCATGAAATTCAGTATCCCAATGCCACATATTATATTTATTACTCAGATGTTTTAACGGGTTGTGAATTACAGCGAATGAAAGATGATTGGGCGAAATATTGCCCTGCAGAATAAAATTGCGTCTAAATTTTCTATCTCCTTATAGGAGATGAGAATCCTCAGAATATATTCTGAGTTCGCAAGGGAGAGTTGGATAGTCTCATCTCCTTGCGGAGCATGCTCCTCATCTCAAAGAGAGCAGAAGTATTATAAATAAAAAACGAGGCATGAAGCCTCGTTTTTTTTGATCTATCTAAAATTAGATTTTAGAAATAAGATCTTTAATGTTTGCTGCTTGAGTTGATGCATTACCTGTATATGTTGCAGGTGTCATTTCTGCAAGACGCGCACGGTCAGCAGCTGGAACAGCTTCTAATTCGTTACCATTTACGAAATCAACCATCATTTCGCGAGTCATTGCTTGACCACGAGTTAGGGCTTTAAGTTTTTCGTAAGGTTTTTCAACTGCATAACGACGCATAACAGTTTGAATCGGTTCCGCAAGTACTTCTTGCGCATGGTCAAGGTCTTCAAGAATACGTTGAGCATTCAATTCAAGTTTACCAATACCTTTAGAGCAAGCTTCAAAAGCGATCAAGCTTTGTGCAAAACCAACACCCATGTTACGAAGCACAGTTGAGTCAGTTAAGTCACGCTGCCAACGAGATACAGGAAGTTTTTCACCAAGGTGAGCCAATACCGCATTCGCAATACCCAAGTTGCCTTCAGAGTTTTCGAAGTCAATTGGGTTAACTTTATGTGGCATTGTTGAAGAACCAACTTCGCCTTCTTTCAAACGTTGTTTGAAGAAACCAAGTGAGATGTAGCCCCAAACGTCACGGTTAAAGTCGATCAAAATGGTGTTGAAACGACGTAGCGCATCAAAAAGTTCCGCCATGTAGTCATGTGGTTCGATTTGAGTGGTGTACGGGTTAAATTCTAAACCTAATGATTCAACAAATGCTTGTGAATGCGCAGGCCAGTTAATTTCAGGGTAAGCAGAGTAGTGCGCGTTGTAGTTACCTACTGCACCATTGATTTTACCAAGTAATTCAACTTGTTTGAATTGTTTGATTTGACGTGCAAGGCGGTAAGCCACGTTCGCCATTTCTTTACCCAAAGTTGTTGGGCTTGCAGTTTGACCATGTGTACGAGACAACATTGGTTGTTCAGCGTGTTGTTCAGCCAAAGCAACGATTGAATCGATGATTTGCTGCATTGCTGCAACTAAAACTTCACGGCCATTTTTAAGCATTAAAGCATGAGACAAGTTGTTGATGTCTTCAGATGTACATGCAAAGTGAATGAATTCTCCAGCATTTTTAAGCTCATCGATATGTGCGATTTGCTCTTTTAAGAAGTACTCCACTGCTTTTACATCATGGTTTGTTGTACGTTCAATTTCTTTAATGCGGTTTGCATTGTCTTCAGAGAAGTTCGCAACAATTGCATCAAGCGCAGCGTTAGTTTCAGCACTGAACGCTGGAACTTCAGTGATTTCAGGACGGTTTGCAAGCGCTTGTAACCAACGCACTTCAACAGTCACACGAGCATGGATTAAACCAAACTCAGAGAGGAAGGGACGTAGAGCATCACATTTGCTTGCGTAACGTCCATCTAATGGAGAAAGTGCGGTTAAAGCGTTCATAGCGATTCCTTAAATTTTGGAATTAAACGTAAAACAAAAAGCCCGTACTGCATCAGTTAAACCACCTGATACTGTAAACGGGCAAGATCTTGAATATCTTGTAGTAGCTTGCGCTTACTGAAAATCATACCCCATGAGCTACCACCGAGCTGACGCCATAAATGTGCCATTTGTAAGCCGGTAAATAAGGTGGCGCGAATGCGATTGGTATGAGAAGTGTCTTTAAATGCTTCGGCATTACCACGAACCATAATACGTGGATTAATTTGGCCTGCAGTTTCAATATAGGTTTGCGCTAAATTGGCAATGATACTTGGATGTAAATAATTATTATCAAAAAAGGAAAGCTGTCTTAGAATTTTTTGTTGGGATTGTTCAATGGTTTCGACAAATTTAGGATTGCTATAGACTTTCTTTTCTAACTGCAATAACGCCATCGCATACGTCATGGGTAGCTTAGTATTGGCAAGTTTAGGAAGTCTAGATTTGGGAGATGTATTGAAGGGTTGAGTAATGCTACTTTCTAAGGTTTTTAATCCCAGCGAAATATCCGCCAAGCCACTAAAAAAATCAAGCGTCTGACTAGACTGATTCGACTTAGGACGGATATTTAAACTGGCTTTAATGAGATGTTCAAAATAAAAGTTACCGCTTTCCCCGATACTCTGTTGCCCAGTCAATGCAGTCATGTGGGTCAGCTGTGTCGCTTGAAAAACAGCAGCTAACGCCAATGCACGATTTTGGCGAGTATTCAGAGTCTGAGGCTGTTGAAACGGTAACTCTGTCATCCGAAACAATCCTTATTCAATAAAATCCGGTTTAGGCGCATTGGTATGATGAATCACACCACCCCCTAAACAAACTTCACCGGTGTAGAACACCACACTTTGACCCGGTGTAACAGCACGTTGTGGCTCATCGAATTCGACACGCACACCATTTGGCGCTGTAGGGTCTTTAAATATTGTACAGTCTTGGTCAGGCTGACGATAACGAGTTTTCGCTGTGCAGCGGAAGCCTGATTCAGGAATCTCTTGTTCACCAGCCACCCAATCAATCGCTTCAGACCATAAAATGGTGCTTTGCATGAGTGGATGTTCATGACCTTGACCAACGACTAGGCGATTACCTTCGATATCTTTATGCAGTACAAACCAAGCGCCTTCTTCAGCACCTTTTAGACCACCAAGACCGATGCCACCACGTTGGCCGAGCGTATAGTACATTAAGCCGTGATGTTCACCAACCTCTTTACCCGTGTCTAGGACGATTTTTCCGGGTTGAGCAGGTAAATATTGCTTTAAGAAGTCATTAAATCGACGTTCGCCAATAAAGCAAATTCCTGTTGAATCTTTTTTCTTCGCGGTGATTAGACCTAATTCTTCAGCGATTTTACGCACTTGTGGTTTTTCAATTTCACCCACAGGGAACAAAGTTTTGTTAATTTCACGACCATGCACTGCATGTAGGAAATAGGTTTGGTCTTTGTTGTTGTCTAGACCACGCAGTAGAGGGGCATACTCTTCACCACGTGAATTTTTTAGCGTTTCACCACGGCGGCAATAGTGGCCTGTCGCAATAAAGTCAGCACCTAAGTTCACAGCATGGTCGAGAAATGCACGGAATTTAATTTCTTTATTGCAGAGAATATCTGGGTTTGGTGTACGACCTGCGGCATATTCTTCTAAGAAATGCTCAAAGACACGGTCCCAATATTCCATCGCAAAGTTTGCGGTATGAAGTTTGATTCCAATTTTGTCACAAACGGCTTGAGCATCGGCAAGATCTTCCATTGCCGTACAGTATTCCGTGCCGTCATCTTCTTCCCAGTTTTTCATGAAAAGACCTTCAACTTGATAACCTTGTTGAAGTAAAAGTGCTGCAGATACAGAAGAATCTACACCACCAGACATACCGACGATGACACGTTGTTGCATAGGATTAAGCATCCAAATTTGAAATTAAGGGAGAATTTTGGTGCTCGTAAATGAGCGATAAAGGAAATTTTTGACCTGAAAGAGCATCTTGCACAGCTTTGATGACTAATGGACTACGCGCACGGGCAGACTCAATGAGTTCATCAAGCGTCATCCATACTGCACCGACAATACCTGTGTCTAACTGTGCATCGGCATGGTGCTGAATGTCTTTAGCTAAGAAACAGAAACGGAAATAAGTACGATCAGGGAACATCGGGGGAGTATAAGTATACATGCCTAGAAAGTTCGTGATTTCTACATCGTGACCTGTTTCTTCCATGGTTTCTCGAATGGCTGCTTCAATGATGGTTTCGCCAGCTTCGACATGACCTGCTGGTTGATTAAATACAGTATGGGTCACACCTTCTGTATGTTCTTCAACAAATAGGAATTTTCCGTCTTTTTCAACGACTGTCGCAACAGTGACGTGAGCAGTCCAAGCGGTCATAGAAAAGCACCATGGGGTAAAAACGCTATTCTACAAAATTTAGGGAGCGGTGGCTATGATGGGAGATGAATTCTTTGGAGAGATATTTTTTAGCGTAGAAATTTATGGAACACTGTTTCATAAATAGGGTTGGAAACAATGAATCATAAAAAGCCCTGAACAGTTGATATAGGCTTTTTTTGTAATATGGATATGATTAATATTAAAAAATAATTAATACATGCACTATTTCAATTGTTACTTTCAATTGCCATTTCATAAGAACCCTGAAATTGGAACTTCATTGTTTCATCTGTAGTCGAGTTAATGAATTTTTCCATTTGTTCTTTATACTCACCATGTCCTGATTTATACATAGCTAATAAATATCCCCATTTAGCATACGGATAGGCTGGATCATCTTTGGGGATAGTCTTTAATTCATTCCTTATACCTTCTGCTACTTTACTCTGACAAGATCGCAGGTCATTTTGCGGATATTTCAAAATTTGCATTAGTTCACAGTGCTTAAATAATTTAGCTTGAGTTGGTCTCTCATTGAGTTGTTTCTTATTTAATTCATAAGCCTCTTGATACATTTCTAAAGAGAGATAAATATTCATTTCTATTTTTTCTCGCTCATTTTGAGCTTGGATTTTTTTTACGTCTAATAAAATATTTTTTAATTTTTCTTTAGATTTAGGGCTATGAATGTCTATATCATTCATTAATGTTCTGTATTTTTGGATGATAATATCATCTGATAGGGATATTTTTTGTTCTTCTACAACTTCATTTTTCTTTGGAATCTCTTGTACATTAGAGCATCCAGTTATAGTGAAAACTGTACTAAAAAGAATAGTTAAAATTAGATATTTTTTCATGAAATATGTCTAGCAGCCGAAGTTAAAGTGAATGTATGTGTTGTAAATCTTGGATTTGGATAAATTATTCCGCCATCTAATTTGGCTTCATATCCCATTTGCATTTCAACTTTAATTAAAGACAAATTGGGCTCCGGAAGAAGAATTGTTCCTGATCCAACTAGTTCTTTCCCCTTTTCAGTATTCCAGACACCATTCCCTATTTCTAAATTTTTTTGTGAGAGTAGTTTAAAATCTCTTGCTTTTTCTCTAAATATTTTTACTGAAACAAAAGGTTTAATTTTAGCATCTCCTTTTAATGGAGGGGCTATATAGGAAACTGTTATAAATAATTCACGACCCTTTAAAATATAGCTAACAATATATTCACAAGTCCCAGAAATAGCTTGAGAAACAACTCCTACCCAACCTTTTTATCCTCATCATAAGGAAGAATTAAATTTTTGAATTTCACGTATTGTGTTCTATTTTGTTCTATATAATAATTTTCTTTGTTACGGCTAAAATTGTTTGCCAAATTATTACTTTGTTGAGATGTTGTCTGAAAATTTAAGACGGATGAATTACTAGGACCACCACTAGCTCCAACTACATGTACTTGCTTAGGGAGTAAGGTAGCACCACAAGTGAACTTATCGCCTACATAAGCTACAGCCTTGCCATCAAAAATAACGTGGTCATTACTTTTAATTAACGTAGACCAAGTTTTACATTTCGGACATGCGAAACCATCTCCAGCACGAAGAAAAAGATTCCCCATCTGTGAACTTCTGAACTGAGTGGATATGACTGTTCCTCCGTGGCTCGTTGTAGACCCATGAATGCCGAATCCTTTAGACATTTTTTGAGTCTCCAATTGTTGTAGTCATAAAGCCTATAGGGGGTATCGCATCATGATATAAGCGTAATACATGAGATGTAATTGGACTATCAATAATTTCATCGCCATTTTCTAAAAATGAACCGATTAGAGCGGCTGATCGACCATCTACATTGAAAAGCGATCCTGCGCCAGAGATAACTTTTGCTGTTGAACCATCTAAGTATATGGCTTCATCATCTATCAATGCCAATGATATCCCTTGGACTTTAAAAGTATGATTTGATGCCCGAACAAGTCCACCATTTTTAGTTTTTGCACCGTTAAATGCTACATAATATTTTGTGTGAGGCTTATGATTCCAATATAGTTGTTCTGCCTCATGAATTTTTTTTATATCTTCTTTTGAAAGCTTTTGTAGCTGCTCTTTTGGCAGTTGATGCAAAAAAGTAGGGCTAGTCATACTATGTCCAAATATTGTAATTATATTCGAGCTTAACAAAATAAGATGACTAAACAAAATAAGATGACTAATAGATTTCTTTCATAAGTCATTTTTCACTCAGCTCCAAGTTATAAATTCCAGCAATTAGATTGAATCTTAATGCTAGTCTTTTGCCTCGATTGCGATATCGCTCAGCAAGAATTTTGAAGGTTT
>NZ_VPCD01000024.1:0-53289 GCF_013418345.1 Acinetobacter sp. YH12144
ACTCACCCGTCCGCCGCTAGAAATCGGTAGCAAGCTACCTATTCCCGCTCGACTTGCATGTGTTAAGCCTGCCGCCAGCGTTCAATCTGAGCCATGATCAAACTCTTCAGTTTAAAATCAATAGTACATATAGTGTACCAATCTTGGCTCATCAATTACTGACAAAAATTTGCTCAAATAAACTTCGAGTAATTTCTACCATCAATCAATGAAAATAATTTCGATCAATCAACCAGTAAAAATCCACACAAGTTGTTCTTCATAATCTCTTAATGATCTTTCTAACATCTCGTCAATGCTAGAAGCTGGACTTCGATAAACTCAACAACTCAACGCTTCGCGTTTCGTTCGTTTCCGTCTATCTCGTCGGTATGGTGCTCATTATAGGGCAATTTCTTACACGTGCAAGTGCTTTTCACTCACAAAGAACACGAGTGTTTTATTTTTATGCACCATTATGGTTCAAAAAAACACACTTTACTCACATAAATACATGATATTTATTACAAATATCATGTAAAATATTTTTCCTATTTTGTGTGCTTAGTTTTTTACAGGTGCTGCTTTAATCACCACACTCTGTATAACCACTGGGTTTACAGGGACATTTTGGTGCATTCCATAGTTCGCAGTTGGAACTTTTACGATTTTATCGACGATATCCATACCTTTAGTGACCTTACCAAAAACAGCATATCCCGCATTCATTGCACTTTTATTGAGAAAGTCATTGTCTGCAACATTAATAAAGAACTGACTACTTGCTGAATCAGGATGATTCATCCGTGCCATTGCCAATGTGCCGCGCTTATTGCTCAAGCCATTACTTGATTCATTCTTAATAGCCGCTTTTGTTGGCTTCTCCTGCATTTTGACATCCATGCCCCCACCCTGAACCATAAATCCAGGAATCACGCGATGAAAGATCGTGCCGTTATAAAATTTTTCTTTTGCATAGCTTTCAAAGTTTTTAGCTGAGATAGGTGCCTTGTCATTGAATAGCTCAATTTCAATATTGCCTTGAGAGGTTTTCATTTCGACAATAGTATTGGCAGCAAAACTGCTTAAGCTCACACAGCCAAGTGCTGCGGTAAATAAAATCTGTTTTAACATTTGCTAACTCTTCTGGTTGATCTCGTACTTGTTATTGACTGTATATTAGTCTTTGATGATTAAAAAGTAATTATTCTGCCATTATTAAAACGAGAACAATGATGACGCAAATAATACCGTCGGACACTGCATTGACACATTTACCGCCTTGGCAACTGCGTGGCGATGCTTTTATTTTGAATTATTGGATCTCTCCGAGTTTTATCCAACAAGCGCAGATGTTCCGTTTAGCGACATCAGCTTTGGGTCGTGTGGTTCAGGTGTTATTGGTCCGATACCATGATTCACCTGTGGGCCCTTATGACGAATTGCTGATTTTAGATCACCCTTTATGGAGTAAGAAAAGGTTAAGTTCGATTCCTAAGATTTATGTTTCGACAGATATCTCTGTCATTCATGGTCAAAAACTCTGGGGTATTCCTAAAGAGTTGGCAAAGTTTGAATGGCAACAACATGACAATGAAGTGGTCTGTACTATAGAAGTTGAACAACAAAAGATGCAGATCCGTTTAAAAAAATCACGTTTACAGCGTTCTTTCTATATTAATAGTCATCATATCCCTGTAGCGATGTTGCAAATCAGACAAGCGTGGGAAGGTAAGCGTTATCAATTTTCACCGAAGTTTCGTGGACGGCTCTCTAAACTGAAACAGGTAGAATGGCACAACACACAGGACATTTTTCCAAATTTTTCTGAAGCACGATTATTGCAAAGCTTTTATGTCCCAGAATTTAGCCTCGTTTTTCCTGCTGCAAAAATCCAAGATAAATAACCTAATAAATAAAAACCCAGTGTTTCACGTGAAACACTGGGTTTACTTTATATAAAGGAATGATTAGCTACGTTTATCCCAAAATTTACGGAACTTCGTACTGATCTCAATCACGTATTTTTTAGCTCGGTGCGAAACCGGGGTTAAATTGATAAAACCATGGGTTTGATCGGTATATTCTTGATAAAACACTTTCACCCCTTGCTGACGGAGTTTATGCGAATAAATTTCACCTTCGTCATGTAAAACATCATGCCCTGCCGTCACGATATACGCGGGTGCGATACCTGCCAATTTTCCATAGGTCGGTGAAATTAATGGATCATCCAAGGCCACTGCATGTTGTTCCGCATATAAAGCGGTTACGACATCAATATCTTTTTCAGTCAGAACCAGACCATCTTTATACGCATAGAAAGATGGGTGGCGACTCTTAAAATCCACTACTGGGTAAATTAATAGCTGAGCTTGCGGGGCAAAAACTTTTTGAGCACTGCGCTGTGCAACCGCAGTAGCAATATTGCCGCCTGCACTATCCCCTGCCACCGCAATTCGATTTTTTAGAATTTTAAACTGACGACTATTTTGATAAGTCCAAGCCAATGCATCTTCACAACTTTGCATTAATTGAGCTGGGCTGGCTTCTGGTGTTAAAGGATAATCAATACTTAAAACTTGTGTTTTGGCATGCACAGCCAATAAACGACAAACTTCATCATGCGTGTCTAAACCACCCACCACAAAACCACCACCATGATAAAACACGATCATCGGTAATTTTTTATTTGGAGCAGGATGATAATGACGCGCAAACAGCGTTGCACTTTGTAAAGGTAGACGTATATCTTGCACTTGTTTCACAAAGGTCGGCTTGGTCTTGATCGACTCCATCTGTAAATCAAATAATTTACGAGACTTCACATAGTCTTCGGTCACAAAGCCTGACTTACCTTGCTTGAGTTGAGCCGCCATCATGCATTTCACCAGCGGATCTAATTCTGGAAAAATAAACGGATAATCGAGACGTTTTGCGAGGCTTTCTTTGGCAAAGTTAGGAAGACGATCAAGTAACCGAGCAGCCGTACCTTGGCCTTTATCTTTCATATTTTTAAGTGATTCATTCAATGCAAACATGCTCTATCCTTCGAATTATGCTCTTCATACTTTCTACATGATCTAGGTCAAATGTGACCATATTCACATATAAGTCTCAACATCGACATACATAGTACAAACCTAGTTAAGCTAATCTTCTTTTATAGAGTTGTCATTGACAATTTACCCAAGTTTTATGGGTTGATTATGCTAACCCATTCTCGATAAAGGATACTCACCATGGCTAAAAAGATCATCCTTCTGTCTTTTGCGACTGCTTTTTTGGCTGTAGGCTGCGTAGCATTCCCTGAAGATGGTTACTACGATGGACGTTATGACCGCCGTTATGATAATAATGATCGACGCTATGACAATCGTTATGATCGCCGTTACGACAGTCGTTATGAACAAGACCGCCGTACATGGGAACGTCAGCAACAACAACGTAATCGTTTAGAGCTCGAACGTAGAAAGCAGCAACTTGACCAGCGTAACTGGGAACAGAATCGTAAAAATCAACAAGAGTGGGATCGTCGTAAAAACGAACTCGAACGTCAACGTCTAGAGCAACAGCGTAAATACTCTGAAGCTGAACGTCGTAAACGTGCTGAACAAGATCGTCAAAAAGTCAGCAAAGAGCGTCAGCGCTTAGAAGAACAGCGCCGTAAAGCCAGTCAAGATCGTAGAAAACAAATTGAGCAAGAGCGCAAAAAAAATATTCAAGATTTAAGAAAGGCATCAGATCAACAACGTAAAGCGGCTGAAGAACGTCGTCGCGCGTGGGAAAATCGCCGTTAATTGATGCTTTTTGCAGATCGGTTAGAAGTAAAAAGCTCATCTACATGATGGGCTTTTTTTTGCTCGCTAAAAATCGAAAAGGTAATATAAAAAGCAATAGAAAAGAAAATAGACAGAAGAGGCATCCTATCTTCTGTCTATTCTTGACTGCCTGTTGTTACAGGTCCGAGAGCATGAAACAATCTTATTGCTGAACTGTAGGTTGTGGTGCAGATTGAACTTCAGCACCTTGAGCTGATGGATCTGCTTGAACCACAGCACCCGATTGCTCTGTTGTTACAGATGCTTCAGTTGCAGACGTTACTTGTGCGGTTTCTGGAGATTCTACAGTTTCTTGAGACGTACAACCTACCGCAGCTAAACCAAAACCTAAAACTGCAACAGCGAATAAACCAATTTTTTTCATCTTCATTATTTCCTTCATTGAATCATTAAAAGCAAAGCTCAACTTTGCCCGCGTCATAATGGAAAATAATTCTGTGAAGTTCCCACCTTCTAAGTTGTACTTTGTACGAGGCACGGTACAGCTTATGAAACGTTTTATTAATCAGGCAGTTTTCATTCATTTTGAGGCTTTACATCATTTATTTAACTCAAGTGCTTTGTTTTTTATTAATAAAATAAATATAAATAGTTTTAAATAAAGCGTGATCAGAGCTTTTGAATACAACAAAGACCAACAAAACTTGCAGCTCAGTTACTTAAGTGGCTGTTTTTATAAATTTCATGCAAAAAAAAGCCTGCTTATGAGAGAAGCAGGCCATGAAAAACACATTCGAAATAAATTCGGAAACTACAGCGATAGAATCTGAAACAAAGAATACTGTGCTGATCATTTTTTGTGAAATATTTAATAAAACTGATACTAAGAGTTTTTATGTATAAATATTAACCACTATTTTTGAGGCAAAAAAAATGCTGATTCTTGGGAAATCAGCATGGAAAAGTGTTTCTAAAATCTAGAGGTAGTCACCATATCCCTCTCTCCAGTGGATATGGTCACTTCCGATAGATAAATTATGCAAATTTTCAGGCACAAAGAGAAACCGTTAAAATTTATGATGAAAATCTATAAATCCGATCAAAATGTGATTATACATTTAAATCAATAATTTATATTTTCATAGAATTTAATTTTGCAGTCGATATTTGGCTGAAAAACCATTTTTTTGAATAAAAAACTGCATTTAATCGCTGACTTCGCTTGAATTTTTATCCCCTGCCCCGATTTCTTCTATTAATCATGAATTCAAAACGCATGGCAGTTACGCATCGATGTCGTTTGAACGCACAGCTATAAGGACTGAACATGTTTAAGAACCCATTTAAACGGAGTAAATCAATGGCGACTGAGCAAAACCAAGACGCTCAAGATCTTCAACAAGAGCAAGCAGAACAGCAAACTCAAGCTGAAAACGAGCAAGCTGAAGTTTCAGTTGAAGATTTACAAGCACAAATCACCAATTTAGAAGAAAGCTTAAAACTTGAAAAAGCACGTACTGCAAATGCCGTATATGAAGCGCAAAAAAGTGTAGAGCGTATTCAACGCGAATCTGAAAAGCATAAAGACACTGTGCTGGAAAAATTTGCAAAACAATTGCTTGATTCGGTTGATAACCTTGAACGTGCCATCGCTGCGGCAGGTGATGAAAAATCAGGTTTATCTGAAGGTGTAGAACTTACACTGAAATCATTGCTCAGCACTTTAGAAAAATTTGGTGTGGTTGCTGTGGATACTGCAAATGGTTTCAATGCAGATCTTCACCAAGCTGTGGGCATCGATCCAAATGCCAAATCGAATGAAATCGGGACAGTATTGCAAAAAGGCTATAGCTTAAACGGTCGTCTATTACGTCCAGCTATGGTTATGGTTGGTGCATAAACCCAAATTTTCTGAGACGAATTAAAAATTTTAACCAATATTACTTGAAAATTTTTGATTGGCTCTCATATCGGATAACAAGTAAATCCCTTTTTATTTCCCTTTGAGAAAGGGAAGAGTTTGGGAATAAAAGAATTTTAGAGGAAACATCCAAATGGCGAAAATCATTGGTATTGACTTAGGTACTACAAACTCTTGCGTAGCAGTACTTGAAGGCGACAAAGTAAAAGTAATCGACAACGCTGAAGGCGCTCGTACAACTCCATCTATTATTGCGTATAAAGATGGCGAGATCCTTGTCGGTCAATCTGCTAAGCGTCAAGCAGTGACTAACCCTAAAAACACATTATTTGCAATCAAACGTTTGATCGGTCGTAAGTACCAAGACCAAGCTGTGCAAAAAGATATCGGCCTTGTACCTTACAAAATCATCAAAGCTGACAATGGCGATGCTTGGGTTGATGTAAATGACAAGAAACTTGCACCACAACAAATCTCTGCTGAAATCTTGAAAAAGATGAAAAAAACAGCTGAAGACTACCTTGGTGAAACAGTAACTGAAGCGGTAATTACTGTTCCTGCGTACTTTAACGATGCTCAACGTCAAGCGACTAAAGATGCAGGTAAAATTGCTGGTTTAGATGTTAAACGTATCATCAACGAACCAACAGCTGCTGCACTTGCGTTCGGTATGGACAAAAAAGAAGGCGACCGTAAAGTTGCGGTTTACGACTTAGGTGGTGGTACTTTCGACGTATCAATCATTGAAATCGCTGACCTTGATGGCGACCAACAAATCGAAGTATTGTCTACAAACGGTGATACATTCCTTGGTGGTGAAGACTTCGATAATGCATTAATTGAATACTTGGTTGAAGAGTTCAAGAAAGAACAAAGCGTAAACTTGAAACAAGATCCGCTTGCACTTCAACGTTTAAAAGAAGCTGCTGAAAAAGCAAAAATCGAGCTTTCTTCTTCGAATGCAACAGAAATCAACCTTCCATACATCACAGCAGATGCGACTGGTCCTAAACACTTAGTGATCAACGTGACTCGCTCTAAACTTGAAGGTTTAGTTGCTGAATTGGTTGCTCGTACAATTGAACCATGTAAGATTGCACTTAAAGATGCAGGTCTTTCAACCTCTGACATCTCTGACGTAATCTTGGTGGGTGGTCAGTCTCGTATGCCACTTGTACAACAAAAAGTACAAGAGTTCTTCGGCCGTGAGCCACGTAAAGACGTGAACCCAGATGAAGCTGTAGCGATGGGTGCTGCGATTCAAGGTGCAGTACTTTCAGGTGATAAAACTGACGTACTTCTTCTTGACGTAACTCCGCTTACACTTGGTATTGAAACAATGGGTGGCGTGTTAACAGCGATCATTGAGAAAAACACCACGATTCCTGCGAAGAAATCTCAAGTGTTCTCAACTGCTGCAGACAACCAACCAGCTGTAGACATTTCAGTTTACCAAGGTGAACGTAAAATGGCTCAACAAAACAAATTGTTGGGTAACTTCCAATTGGGCGATATTCCACCTGCTCCACGTGGTGTACCACAAATTGAAGTATCATTTGACATCAACGCTGATGGTATCTTGAAAGTATCTGCAAAAGATAAGAGCACAGGTAAAGAGCAATCAATTCAAATTAAAGCTAACTCTGGTTTGAGCGATGCTGAAATTGAAGCGATGATCAAAGATGCTGAAGCGAATGCTGAAGAAGATCGTAAATTTGAAGAATTAGCGAAAGCACGTAACGAAGCTGATGCACTTGTTTCTTCTGCTCAAAAAGCAGTAAAAGATCTTGGTGAACAGGTAACTGCTGATGAGAAATCTGCAATCGATGCTGCTGTAGCTGAGCTCGAAGCAGCGACTAAAGAAAACGATGTAGATGCAATCAAAGCGAAAACTGAAGCACTTCAAAACATCATTATGCCGATCACTCAACGTGCTTATGAAGCTGCACAAGGTCAAGGCGGTGCTGAAGGTTTTGATCCTAACGCTTTCCAAGGCGCTGAAGGTCAAGCTCAAAAAGCAGATGACGGCGTTGTAGATGCTGAGTTCACTGAAGTTAAAGATGACAAAAAATAATTTGTCGTTTTGAGTTAACTCGAAAGAGTGAATAAAAAAAGACCGCGCGAAAGCGCGGTTTTTTTATGTTATTTTTCATTATCTTTAAAATAAAACATAATTTACATGAAAAATTTTATCAAGCTGTTGCATTTAGCTGCGGGAATGTCCGTGATGTTGCATTATCCGATGGGTAATCTATTAATCATTCTGCCTTCAAACATACTATTATCCCCTCTCAATTATCTACAAATTTTGGGACTAGATGCGGCCTTCACACTTGGACTCCTCATAAGTTGCCTAATTTTATATATGTTTAATATTCAGCAGCGCTACACATGGAGCTTAGGATTTATCTCACTATTTATCGGCATTATTTTTTATACATTAGCTCAATGTTTTAAACTCGAAATATCGATCTATAGTTTGGAACACGTTAAAGAATATGGATTTAATTTCAAATATCTCATTGAATTGGTTTTTTTCATATTTATCTCTATAGGATTCATTCTTATTTATAAATCCAATTTACCAGCCAAATTAACTGGAAAAAAAGCTTAATGCTGTTGTTAAGACAATGCTAAAATTTCAAGATGGTATATATTTGACTATGACGTGGACAAAATTCAAGCTAAATTAAAACCCTATTATTGTGTTCATTTACTATGCGCTTTGTCTCAGCACTCATAACAGTGGGGATACTGTATTTAGCTTATTTACAGTTTCAAGTTAAATCCCATCCACAGCTTCGCTTTAATTCTGCGTGGGATCGAATATCCCATCCTTTTGACACACGATTACGCTTTCGGGTTGCTGATGTCGATCCGCGTTTTGGATTAAGCCAACAACAAGTCATTCAACTTAGCCAAGAAGCCGCAGAGATATGGCATAAAGGGACACTCAAACCGTTATTTATCTATGACCCAGATGCACAACTGGCGATCCATCTAATTTATGATGACCGCCAAGAACAATACAATGCCTATAAGCAAGTCCAAAAGACCTTAGCCGCAGATAAAGCCCGTAATGATTTATATGCCGAGAACTTAGCAAATTCGAGAAAAGGTCTGGAGATGAATGAGCAACAGCTCCGATCAAAACAAGCCATGATCCGTGCTGAAATAGTACAACTGTCGCAAGAACGTATGGGTTGGAGCCGAATCGAGCATGCGCAAGGCCCCAATATGCAACGCGTTGAAAAAGAACTTGCGCAAGTCAAAGCACAAGCGATGCAATTAGACCAAGAAATAGATCGATTTAATCAGCAAAATGATCAATTTAACCAACAAGTCTCAAGTTATAACCAGCAAATCGATCAATATAATGCGGGCGTGATACAAGCCAGTCAGCGCTTTCCTGCACGAGAGTTTCATAAAGGTGTCTTTATGGGCGATCAGATTCAGATTTATCAATTTGATGCCGAAGATGATTTACGCCTCACCCTTGCCCACGAACTCGGACATGCTCTCGGCTTATCTCACCATAATGACCCTACTGCATTAATGTACCCAATCTTGGGCGCGCAACAATTAGAAAACTTTAAACTGATGCCAGCAGACCAAAGCTTACTGTATTATCGCTAGTGTGCCCTGATCATAAAAAACCATACAATTTATAAGGATATTGCAGGATTCACCAACAAAAATCAGCATTTCATGTTATTGTTGATATGCAATAATTTCCTTATATCAATGACATCTTCCGTGGAGAGCAATGTGAGTTACTACCATATCTTAATTGAAGTGAATGACCACATCAGCACGATTGAACAAACCCGTGATATTGAACTTTTTGATATTACCGAAATTCAACCTTATCTCCATGCAGTACTTTTACCATTTTTTAATGAGC
Source organism: Acinetobacter sp. YH12144 (assembly GCF_013418345.1). Classification (NCBI taxonomy): domain Bacteria; kingdom Pseudomonadati; phylum Pseudomonadota; class Gammaproteobacteria; order Moraxellales; family Moraxellaceae; genus Acinetobacter; species Acinetobacter sp. YH12144. The sequence continues at coordinate 9,587 of NZ_VPCD01000024.1, forward strand.
AACTCATCGAACTCGAAGACGAAAATCTTGAGTTTAAAGATGTCTTGCATTTACAAGTCAAACAAACCCTATTGCCGATCCGTGACCTCATCGAAGAAGAACAACGCCTGCTTCCGAGTGATACCGATATCACCATTACGGCTTATGAAATTTTTAATAATTATCAATTGAGTCAAGACGTGACCACAGTGATTTTAGATCTGTTAGAAGCGCTAAAATTTGAAGCCTAATATCGATTTTAAACATTAAAAAAGCCCTCAAAATGAGGGCTTTTTTATGGCTCAATTCATCATCGTGATTAGATCGAGAATGAAGATCCACATCCACACGTGGTTGTCGCATTCGGGTTTTGTACCACAAAACGAGAACCCTCTAAACCTTCAATATAGTCGACTGTTGAACCAACTAAATATTGATAACTAAGTGAATCCACCAACATTTTCACGTCTTCATTGATAAATTCAGCATCATCTTCGTTTTGGCTTTCTGCAAAATTAAATCCATATGAGAAACCTGAACAACCACCACCAGTCACATATACACGTAACATGAGGTCTTGATTACCTTCACTGTCACGCAATTGGCGTACTTTATTGGCAGCATTGTCAGTCAGCACAAGTGCTTGAGCATTCATGATGGATTCCTCTGAGTCATTGGGGTGTCTTTAAAAAGAAAAGACCATGTTTCAAGTATAACATACTCAATATATGGTCAGTCTTCACAGTTTAAAGTTAAATCAGAGTATTTTTCTCAAGATTCATTTAAAACTTATTTATAGTTTTCGTCCTGTAATGCACATTCGAAGTTTTTCGGGTCTTGTTTACAGCGGAATTGCCATAATAATTTCATCATTCGCTTGTCGTAGATATCACGTTTAGTCAAATCAATACGCGCTTCACGCATCATTTTTTGATAGCCAGCTTTGTCTGCCGTTGGAACATCCATCCAATATTTAGCTGGGATTTCTGACTTCATTTTGCCTAATATCGTGAATGCACGAGGTAATTGTGTTTTGACCCAATCACGTGATTTTTGCCCATATCCCGCTGGGAATTTATCTGGGCGAATAATGATATTACCCGTCACTTGTAAAATTGGATAATTAACAATTGCACCTTTACTACCTAAACCTTTATGTAACTCCAAGGGTTTAAACACCGCTGCAGGTGCACCAATAATATCCACCTGACCATTGTTAAATTTAGAGCCAAAATTGGTCACGTCAGCACTGACCGCTTGAGCCCCCACCTGTTGCACCATAATTTTCTGCGCTTCATCATAATCAAGCACCGCAATTTTTTTACCTGCTGCTTTAGCGACAGTATTGATACTACGGTCATTCACCAACAGGTAGGCATCACCTACAGGAATCACACCTACCACTTCATATTTACTATTGACCATGCTCTTTGCAAACGTTGGACTCGCAAGGCCTTGCATCACTTTAACCGCAAGTTTCAAATCTGGAATTGCACCAATCGCATCTAAAGAACCGGTAAAATTATTAAATTGACGACCACGCATACCTGTGACACTGATCCCATCACATTTACCGGCTTTAAAATCTTCCGCAATCACCGCTTCATTTTGACTGACGCGGAGCTCAATGTCTGCGCCCCAGTTTTTTGCCGCCAATTGGTAATCTCTCATCAGGGTAAAAACATCACCATTTTTACCCACCAAATCAAATACACACACCACTTGCTTTGCTTGAGCTACGCCATTCACCGCCATTAACGCAGCAGCAATACTCAATGCCTTTGTCCATTGTTTCATACTGACTTTCCTTGTTTTTTACTGTTTTTGTTTTAACCATTTTTTGATTTTTGGGTCATGCGGAGTATGATTAAATATACTCACAGCCCTCGATTTCAATTTAGATTACCTGAATATTTTGCTGACTCAATGGCGAAAATGACCTGTGCATTTGCGAAAAAAAGCCCGGATAAATCCAGGCTTTTTTCTTTAAATATCAGTTTATTCGCCGCTAAGTGAACATTCAAAATTGGCTTTATCGACAGAACAACGTGCCTTTTTCAATACTGACATCATGCCCGCATCATAAATGCCACGTTTCGTCATATCCATACGACCTTCACGCAATAATTTTTGATATTTGGTTTTATCTTCTGCACTTAAGTTAAGTTTATATTTCGCAGGAATACCCGCCTCTAAACGGTTAATCATCGCAATACTCTTCGGTAAATGTTTCACAAACCAATCACGAGATTTTTGACCAAAGCCTGCTGGGAACTGATCAGGACGAATAATAAAGTCCGCGGTCACTTGTAAAACTGGGAAGTTAAACATCGCACCATTGGTACCTAAACCCTTATAAATCTCTAATGGTTTGTAGGCATACGCAGGCGCACCCACCATATCGACCTGACCATTATTAAACTTCGCCACAAAGTTAGATACATCTGAAACCACAGCTTGAGCGCCGACACGTTGCACCATAATTTTTTGTGCTTCGTCATAGCCTAATACTGCAAACTTTTTACCTGCTGCTTTTTCAATTGAGTCAATTTTTTTGTCTTTGACAAAGATGAATGCTGAACCCAGTGGAGCAATACCCGCCACTTCGTATTTCTTACCACCTAGGTTGCTGACCATTTTTGCAGCATTACGTTGGTCTAATGCAAAGGTAATCGCACGTTGCGCAATTGCATTGCTCGGTGCGCCACCAAGCGCATCAATCGAACCTGCAAATTTATTGTATTGACGAGCACGCATTGCCGTCATAAATACGCCATCACATTTACCCGCTTTAAAATCATTGTCGGCTACTGCTTCATCTTGACGCGGAATTAAGTTAATTTCAGCACCCCAGCCTTTTGCTGCAAGCGCCCATTCCTGAGCCATTTGGTATGACTCACCTGACTTACCCAGTAAGTCAAATACACAGATATCTACTTTTGCTGCCTGAGCTGAACCAGCAAAGCCAATTGCAGCAAATGTAGCCAATGATAGGAGCGTTTTTTTCATTCTATTTTCCTTTCAAATCTTTTTATGGTTCAGAGGTGTCCTTACACAACGCCGATATTAAGCAAGTTAATTTAAAAAAAATAGAGCATTTACTCCATTTATTTATGTCATTTTGGCACATTCTGTTTTTTTGTGATTAATATCACTTTTTTATTTAAGGCAAAATTATAAATATAATCATCATGTTGTATGCAAAAAAGGCTTTTTGCATTTACAGCCTTTTTATGAAACTTTACAAAGAAATACAGAAAAAAGCTTATTCACCCGCCACTGAACACTCAAAATTGGTTCGCTCAATCGTACAACGTGCTTTTTTCAGTACCGTCATCATGGTGGAGTCGTAGATTCCTTGTTTGGTTAAATCCATCCGTCCTTCACGCAAAATTTTCTGATATTTCAACTGATCATCTTTGCTGAGATTCATCTTATATTTGGCAGGAATTTCAGCTTCCATGCGTTTTACCATGGCAAAACTTTTCGGTAATTGTTTAACGAACCATTGCCGAGAGGGTTCAGCAAAACCATCTGGGAATTTATTGTTACGAATAATCAGGTCTGCCGTGACATTCACCACAGGAAAATTAACCATCGCCCCAGTAGTGCCTAAGCCTTTTGAAATTTCGAGTGGCTTAAAGGCATAAGCCGGCGCAGCCACAATTTCAACTTCGGCCTGATTAAATTTGCGAATAAAATTGGAAATTTCCGACATGACTGGCACAGCGCCGACACGGTCGACCATCTCTTTTTGCGCATAGTCATAATGCAAAATGGCAAATTTTTTACCTTCAGCTTTTTCTAAATTATTGATATTGCGATCACGGACAAAAATATAGGCTGAACCAATTTGCCCAATCCCTGCCACTTCATAACTATCTTTACCTGAATTGGTAATCAGTCGCTTACTGTTCCGCTTATCTAAGACATAGGTAATGGCTTTTTGTGCGATAGTATTGTTCGGTACACCGCCAATGGCATCAATCGAACCGGCAAATTTGTTATACGCACGTGCCCGCATCGAGGTCATATAAAATGCGTCACATTTCCCTTCTTTAAAATCTTTATCGACTTTGGATTCATCTTGATATGAAATCAGTTGAACTTGTGCTCCCCATGCCTTACTGGCCAGAGACCACTCTTCCATCAGCTTATAAGATTCCCCCGCTTTTCCAAGTAAATCGAACACACAAACCTTCTGATTGGCATAGCTTTGTGCAGACATCACACCTGAAAGAAGCGATAAAATTAAAATTCCTTTTCTCATTTCTTATATTCCCAATATGTTTTATTAATCCATTTAAAACAATAACTTGAAATATTTTTTTAATACTAAAGCCCGTTCAATATACCTAAATACGTGGAATCTGTCACATTTTTTCAGATGGTTGCGATGCTTTGTTTTTTCTTTTGCAAAGCCATCCATTAGAATAGCCCCACATTCTTCTTGTTTAGTTAGTTCCATGATTCAGTTAGACCAACTTTCCATTCGTCGCGGTGGGCGTGTTTTATTTCAAAAAGCATCTATGCAATTGCATCCAGGCTGGAAAATCGGCTTAACCGGTGTAAATGGTGCGGGTAAATCGACTCTTTTTTCTGCGCTTTTAGGTGGAATGGAATCTGATGGCGGATCCTTAACTCGTCCTGCAGTATGGACCGTCGCTCATATGGCACAAGAAATCAAAGCGTTGGATATGAAAGCGATTGATTTCGTTCTTTCAGGCGATGAGGAATATTGGGATATACAACATAAACTTGAACATCCAGAACAATTAGACAATGAAGCATTGGCACACTTATATGGCCGATTTGATGAAATCCATGGCTATACAGCTCCATCCAAAGCCTCACAGCTGATGGCTGGCCTGGGATTCTTTGAACATCAGTCCCAGCTCAATGTTTCAAGCTTTTCAGGTGGTTGGCGTATGCGTTTAAACCTTGCGCGTACCCTGATGAGCCGTTCTGACCTGTTATTACTCGATGAGCCAACCAACCACTTAGACTTAGATGCGATTTTGTGGTTAGAAGATTGGTTAAAAGCTTACGAAGGCACACTGATCTTAATTTCACATGACCGTGATTTCTTAGATGCGGTGACTGATCATATTTTACACATCGAAAATCAAGAGCTGACGCTTTACACCGGTAACTATTCAACCTTTGAACGCACCCGTTCTGAGCGCTTGGCACAACAACAACAAGCCTATGAAAAACAACTCGAAACTCGTGCGCATCTCCAAAAATTTATTGACCGTTTTAAAGCCAAAGCGACTAAAGCTAAGCAGGCTCAAAGCCGTATTAAACAATTAGAACGTATGCAGGAACTTTCTGCCGCGCATGTCGATACGCCATTTACCTTTAGTTTCCGTGAGCCAACCAAAATGAGCTCGCCGCTGTTACAAATGGAACATGTCGATATTGGCTATGGTGACAAACTGATTGCCACCAATGTGAATTTACAGATTACCCCAAACAGTCGCATTGGTTTACTCGGGATGAATGGTGCGGGTAAATCAACCTTAATTAAATCCTTGGTTGGTGACCTTCCCTTATTACAAGGGACGCGCAAAGCCTCGGAACTGTTAAATATTGGCTATTTTGCACAGCATCAAATGGATGCTCTAGATGGCAATGCCAGCCCAATGTTGCAATTATCTCGAATCGCTGACAAAAAAATCAGTGAAGCGGTATTACGTTCATTCTTAGGTAGCTTTGGTTTTAGTGGCGAACGCATGGATACGCCAAGTGAAGGATTTTCAGGCGGTGAACGAGCACGATTGGCTTTAGCTTTGATTGTTTGGCAGCGCCCCAATGTTTTAATTCTAGATGAACCGACCAACCATTTAGACCTTGATATGCGTCATGCGCTAACTATGGCATTACAAGACTTTGAAGGCGCTGTGGTTTTGGTTTCGCATGAACGTCAATTGATTGCCAGTGTTTGTGACGAATTATTATTGGTACATCATGGGAAATGTCGCGAATTTGATGGTGACCTCGTGGCTTATGCCGATTGGCTGCGTCAAGCACGGATCGACATGATGAAAAATAGTCAACAAGCCCCGACTCCCATCAAATCTCAAGTTGAAACTAAACCGACGATTTCCAAAGTCGATAAAGAAGCGCAACGTAAAGAAGCTGCACGTCAGCGTGAATTGACCCGCCCGATTCGTAAAAACATTGAAAAAAATGAAGCGCAAATCAGCAAAATTCAGCCACGCTTAAACGAAATCGAGGAATTATTAGCAGACAGTGCTTTATATGAAGCCAGTCGTAAAGATGACTTACTCAAACTAATGAATGAGCAAACAGAATTAAAAGCCAAACTTGAATCTGTCGAAGAGCAAATGCTTGAATTAATGATGGAATTAGAAGAAATGGAAAGTAGTTTTGAAGCTTAATTTAAAAAGCAAAACCCTAGATTTGCATTATTAAGAAAACCTAACTTAAGCTCAAAAAATCAATCGCCGTGAAATTTAAATGTTCCACGGCGATTTTTTACTTAAACTTCACAATAATAATCACACTATAAATCTAAAAAATATTTAAAAAATCGAATGTTCATATCCAACTGGTTATTGCATCGTTAAGGCATTTCTATTCAGAAAGAATCTAAAAATTCAGCGATCGCTTTTACCCTAATTTTGTAAATGAATTCAAAAAAATATACTTCACATCAAACTCATTACCACAGTTATCCACAAAAGCCATTTTTAAATTCAAATCTTAGTTTTAAATTCATTTTTTATTTTTTAAATTCAAAATATCGAACCACCTTTTTTATGGATAAATATTTTTAAATGATGTTATCCACAATTATAAATGACTTTGATGTTGAACACTATTAAATGTGAAAATTCACAAAACTTATCCACATTTGCAAGATGGATGCATTTTATCTCCATTCACGACATCAATTTAAACTTTTTATTGTTTAAGATAAGGCAGAAGGATGGGCTTTTTTTGCCTTTAAAAAACGTAATTCTTGTATTTTCCAGGTCTGATCAAAATGCCAGATTTCCTGTATTTGCTGCTGTGTTTCGGCTAAACCAATTAAAATTTTGCACTCAGTTTGGTCACGATTAAACTCATATTCTTCAAATTCTACGTCTGGTTTTTGTGGTTTCCAAACCCCATTCTTCACTGCATGTGCAATACGTTCATAGCGGACATAATTACTTTCGACACGCCCGTCTTGCTCATAAACCACCTTAAAGTGCTCATCTTCGTATTTGGCAAGAACGGTATAATTTCCGGTAAAAAATGCATTTACCCAGATGTCACGAATGTGTTCAAGTTGATTGTCCATCATATATAGACCTCTTATTTTTAGCTGCTAAGTTCAAATAGATTTGAGCTTAGCATCAGAATAAGTCAATTTTATAAAACACAAATTGGCGATTTAATATTCGATTTTATTTAAGATAACACAAAAAAAAGCACTCCGAAGAGTGCTTTTTTGAATGATTCTGTAATCAGAATTTAGGCATCAATATCCGCATTTAACGCATTTTCTTCAATGAAAGCACGACGTGGTTCCACATCATCACCCATCAAGCAAGAGAACATACGATCAGCTTCAATCGCGTCCTGTACCGTTACTTGCAGCATGTTACGGTTCTCAGGATCCATCGTGGTTTCCCAAAGCTGCTCAGCATTCATCTCACCCAAACCTTTATAGCGCTGAATCATCATGCCACGGCGTGAGTCTTGTAAGATGTTTTGCCAAACCTGATGGAAGCTGCTCACTGGAATTTTGCGCTCGCCTTTTTGTAGGTAAGCACCTTCTTCCAATAAGGTGAACCAACTCTTCGAATTTTTGAGTAAACGCGCATATTCACCTGAACCCAATAGACCTGAATCTAACAAGTATTGGTGCGGTAAATTATGAACATAGATGGTAATACGCGGGAAATAGGTCGCTGACTTATTGCCTTCAGTATCTTCATGCTCAAACGTTTCTAAGCTTAATTCAGGACGTAAGCTAGGCTGAGTTTTCTCAATATTGGCACGTAGTTGCTCACCCCAAGTCTGTACATAGTCTTGGTTATTTGCTTGATCTAACTTAAAGCCTTCTACTGCCAATAAGCCATCCAATACACTTGCAGGATAACGTACAGTAAGACGATGCAAGCTCTTTTGAGAGGTTTGATAATCCGCAATCACACCAGCTAAAGCCTCACCACGAATGGCAGGTGCTTCTGCACTGATGTGTAATTCAAGCTCATCAATTGCATTTGAAATCAGGTAAGTCTCAAGTGCATCATTATCTTTAATGTACTGTTCTTGCTTGCCTTTTTTCAGCTTATACAACGGTGGCTGTGCAATATAAATATATCCACGTTCCACAAGTTCTGGCATTTGACGGAAGAAGAAAGTCAACAGTAGCGTACGAATGTGCGAACCATCGACATCGGCATCGGTCATGATGATGATTTTGTGATAACGCAGTTTGTCTGGGTTATATTCCTCACGGCCAATACCACAGCCTAAAGCGGTAATCAATGTTCCCACTTCTTGAGAAGAAATCATCTTGTCAAAACGTGCACGTTCCACGTTGAGGATTTTACCTTTAAGTGGCAAAATCGCTTGCATCTTACGGTTACGGCCCTGTTTTGCAGAACCACCCGCAGAGTCACCTTCGACTAAGTAAAGTTCAGACAACGCAGGATCTTTTTCTTGACAATCGGCCAATTTACCTGGCAGCCCTGCAATATCAAGCGCACTCTTACGACGTGTCATTTCACGTGCTTTACGCGCTGCATCACGCGCACGTGCTGCATCAATAATCTTACCTGCAATCGATTTAGCGGCTTGTGGGTTCTCTAAAAGATATTCAGAGAACGACTTATTCATTGCTTGCTCAACCGCAGTTTTCACTTCGCTCGACACCAATTTTTCTTTGGTTTGCGAAGAAAATTTTGGATCAGGCACTTTCACCGAAACAATTGCAGTTAAACCTTCACGTGCATCATCACCAGAAACTGCCACTTTCTCTTTTTTGAGTAAGTTTTCGCTTTCCATGTAGCTGTTTAAGCCACGAGTTAATGCAGCACGGAAACCCGCTAAATGCGTACCACCATCTTTTTGTGGAATGTTGTTGGTAAAGCAACGAACATTTTCCTGATAAGAATCATTCCACTGCAATGCAACTTCAACTCCAATCCCATTGTCCGCTTGAGTGGTGAAATGGAAGATATCGTTGAGATGTGTTTTACCTTGGTTGATATATTTTACAAACTCAGACAAACCACCTTCATAATCATAAACGTGCTCTAAATTGATACGTTCATCACGTAGGACAATTCGTACACCTGCATTCAGGAACGATAATTCACGTAAACGACGTGCCAAAATATCGACATTAAAAATCGTTTGACTGAAGGTTTCAGCACTTGGCCAGAAACGTACACGTGTACCGGTACGATCTGTCTCACCCACCACTTTTAATGGATACACGGAATCACCGTGTTTATATTCTTGCTGGTGGATTTGACCCGCACGATGAATGGTTAATTCGAGCTTGCTTGAAAGCGCATTCACCACGGATACACCTACACCGTGTAGACCGCCTGAAACTTTATAGCTGTTATCGTCAAATTTACCGCCCGCATGCAGAATCGTCAAAATCACTTCTGCAGCAGAAACACCTTCTTCTGGGTGAATGTCGGTAGGAATACCACGACCGTTATCCGATACGCTTACAGATTCATCTTCATGAATGGTTACATTGATCTCGTCACAATGACCTGCCAACGCTTCATCAATTGAGTTATCGACAACTTCAAACACCATGTGGTGTAGGCCAGTACCATCGTCAGTATCACCAATATACATGCCCGGACGCTTACGTACAGCGTCTAGACCACGTAATACTTTGATGCTAGAGGAATCATAAGCTTTTTCTATGGTTTGTTCTGTTTGAGAAGCAGCTTGATCTTCTGAACTCATGGTTTCTCCCTAGTGAAAAATAGGTCTATCCAAAGGTGGTATTTCATTGCACAACAGCCTGCACCGTACCATTTTCAACTTTGAATAATTGATAAGAAATAGATAAATCATGTAAGTGTTTTTGCACTGAATCATGGTCTAAAGTGGTAATAAAAACTTGACTACCAAGATGGCTTAAACGCTCAATTAAACGCTGTTGTGCGGTTAAATCTAATTCTGCTGTCAGATCATCTAATAATACCACAGTTTCCTTATTACAAGCATGTAGCATTGCAATCTGTGACAGTTTTAACGCCATGATCAATAACTTTTTTTGCCCACGAGAGAGCACAACATCTGCATCCCCCATAGCGGTTTTTAACCTTAAATCTGCACGGTGCGGACCATACTCAGTATAGCCACGTTCGCAGTCTTTAAAGTGCTGATTGGTCAGATCATTCAGCAGTCCTGTTTCAGCATGAAAGCCTGCACTATATTCCAATGTCACTGTTAAATGCGGCAATAATGCTTGGAGATCTTGTTGGAAATATCGCGTCCACTGTTCCACCACATTACTGCGCAGACTATGCAAGATCTCACCATAATCACTGAGCATTTTGTTCCACGGTTCTAGGTCAGACAAACTCAAATGACGTCGTGATTTCAGCAAACTATTCCGCTGTTTTAATGCCCGCGCATAATATTGCCATGCATGGTAAAACTCCGGTTCCACGTGGAACATCAACCAATCTAAAAGTTGACGTCGTGGCTTCGCACCATGATCAATAATATCGGTACTTTGTGGGTCGATGAGTTGTAGTGGTAAAATCTTAGCCAACTGCCCTTGTGTCCCCACAAGGTCGCCATTGACTTTAATCACTTGCTCGCCCGACTGCATTTTTTGCATACCAATGCGGTCTGTTGCAGACTGCGCAAAGACAACAGCGTCAGGGCTATTATTTTGAATATAGTTTTTCGGAATATGGGTTCGAAAAGAACGGCCGGTTGCCAGCAAATGTACTGCTTCTAATACAGAAGTTTTGCCAGAACCATTTTGCCCATAAAAGACATTAAACGGCTGCAACCCAGAGAGTGCAACCGTCTTTAAATTTCGAACACGTTCTACATGTAAACGCGTGATATGCATAATAATTGAGACGTCAGTCCGAATTAAACACGCATTGGCATCACAACATAGGTTTGATCTTGTTGTTGTGGATCTTGTACCAATACAGATTGGTTGGCTTCTGTCATGGTCATTGCAACATCATCACCATCCAACACATTCAGAACTTCCAATAAGTACTGTGCATTGAATGACATTTCCATCGGTGCATCAGCATATTGAATCGCGAGATCTTCGATCGCTTCATCTTGTTCAGGGTTATTGGCACGAAGTTGTAAAGTGTCCGCATCAAACTTCAAGAATACGCCGCGCAATTTTTCATTACTTAAAATCGCCACACGTTGTAGTGATTGTTTAAATACATCATGTGCAATGCGCACATTTTTATCACCACCACGTGGAATCACACGGCGGTAGTCAGGGAATTTACCATCGATCAATTTTGTGGTGAAACGTACGGTAATATCACCCTGCTCTTTATCACGGCTGGCAATGGTAATCGTTACATTTAATAATTCACGACCAATCAACAACGATAATTGCTCGTCTTCAACACTCAATAGACGCTGCAATTCACCTACAGCTTTACGTGGAACAATCGCTTGCATTGCTTGTGTCGCATTCGAGCTTGCCGCTGTTTCACACATCGCCAAACGGTGACCATCGGTCGTTACTGCACGCAATTGATTTTCATCAATTTCAAGCAAAGTACCTGTCAAATAGAAACGCACATCTTGAACCGCCATGGCAAAAGATGTTTTCTCAAATAAACGCTTTAACTCACGCTGAGTCACACCGACTTGAGTGCCTTGAGTATTTTCAGTGGTTAATAATGGATAGTCTTCTGCAGGCAAAGTACCCAATACAAAACGACTGTTTCCAGATTTTAAAATACAACGTTGATCTTCAGTAATTTGCAAATCAATCAATGCCGCTGACGGTAATGATTTACAGATATCCATCAATTTACGTGCAGGAACAGTCGTCACACCTGCTTGTAAACATGCACCTTCAGTAAGTGATGTGCTTGCAACCAGTTCCACTTCAAGATCCGACCCCGTAATGGTCAAAGCTTGCTCTGTTACCTGTACTTTGACATTGGATAAAATATTTAAGGTATGGCGACGTTCAACCGCTCCTACGACATGTGATAGAACATTCAGTAAGCTTTCTTTCGCGATTTTTAAACGCACGATACATTCCTCTAAAAACTGAAGACAGACAAAATAAATTAATTTTTTAGCAGTGTACTATGCGGCAGAATATACCGCATTGCAAGAACAGAATTTGAACGAAAAGACTTAACTTTGCAGCAGACGTTGCAAGTTTTTATAGTCCTCATTGAAGATTGGATCTTCTTCACGCAGGCTTTGTACTTTTTCACAGGCATGCATCACAGTACTGTGGTCACGATTACCAAAAGCCATACCAATTTCAGGAAAACTATCCCCTGTCAGCTCACGTGCTAGCCCCATAGCCAACTGACGTGGACGTGCATAAATGCGTGTACGTTTTGGACCAATCAATTCTTTCAGTGGAATACGGAAATACTCGCTGACCACACGCTGAATATTTTCCGTGCTGATGGTGCGCGCACGAATTGCCAACACATCTTTTAACGATTCACGCACCACATCTAGATCGATTGGGGTGCCTTTAAAACGAGAAATGGCTACGACTTTATTCAGCGCACCTTCTAGTTCACGGACATTGGCAACCACTTGTTGAGCAATAAACAACGCACAATTCCGTGGAAGTTCCACCCCATTGCTTTCCGCTTTTTTCAGTAAAATTTCAATACGGGTTTCAATATCAGGCGGTTCAACACCCACCGATAAGCCCCACGAAAAACGTGAAACCAAACGTGGATCAAGTTCAGTCAGTTCTTTTGGATAACGATCTGAGGTTAAAATGATTTGCTTAGATTCATCTAATAACGCGTTGAAGGTATAGAAAAACTCAACCAAGCTGGCCTCTTTACCCGCCAACAAATGAATATCATCCACCAATAACAAATCTAACGAACGACAGTTTTTCTTAAATTCCTCGACCTTACCTTGCTGTAACGAGCTCACAAAGTCTTGTACAAAACTTTCAGCCGTCATGTACATCACACGTGCATTCGGCTTCGCTTGCAATAATGCATTACCTACGGCTTGCATTAAATGGGTTTTACCTAAACCAGTCGGTCCATATAAAAATAACGGGTTATGCTGCGAAGCACCGGGCTGCGTCAAGACTTTACGACAGGTTTCTGCCGCCATCTGATTGGAACGGCCTTCAACAAACAAGGAAAAGGTAAATAATGGGTTAAGCTGACGCTTACGGTTATTCTTTGATGACGTCTCTTCTTTTTCTTTTTTAGGACGAGTCGGTGCCGACACTTGTGGTGTTGACTCTAAAGCTGCGGTGGTTGTTGCCGGTTGCTCAGCTGCAGATAAAATTGCACCAGGCCGTGAATCGACCAAAATCTCAACTTTACGTACCCGACCTTCAGACAACTGTTCCGCTAAAATTGAAATAAGTTCTAAATGGTGCTCTTGAATATAGCGTGTCCAATACGGATTCGGTGCATAGAGTTTTAGACTATCACCTGCATCTTCTGCCACCAGTGGGCGTATCCACATTGTATAGACATTTCCTGAAAGCTCTTGTCGCAAGCGAGTTAAGCAGTCTGTCCAAAGCATGTGAAACCCCTATTTCAGTCCATTGTACGTAAAAAAATAATTTAACCCCGCCTAAGCGGGCAGCCATTCTAACCATCTTATCCACATCTGTCATGAACAAATCAGTCGAAATCGATCAAAAAAACGCAAATTGAGTTTAAATTTAAATTTAAATCACGTGTGGATAAGTTTATCCGCAAGCTGTGGATAAATTGTAGCACAAAGTTATCCACAAACTATCAAAATTATAAAAACATCGTTATCCACAATATAATCATTTGTTTTTTAAATCTAAAAACACGTTTTCCACAAAAAATATCAACACTAATAGTAATAAATTTAAATTTTAAAATTTGAATTTATTTATAAGATCGACCCATTCTGGGGATAACTTGATGGTTAGTTTAAATTCAAATTTAAATTCATAAAAACCAATTCACAAATTCGAGATTGTGGATAAATCTGTGAGTAAACTTGAAGATAACTTAAATAATTAATATATACAATGATTTAGTTTGTGGATATTTTAATTTAAAACTTTCTGACTGATTTCTAATCCTTATATTATCTTGATGTATCACAGCCTAGATTTTGAAAGAAAGCGTGTTTTTCATTGACAGCTCAAGCAATGAGCACTAAAATCGCGAACCTTTACTGAAAGATCATTTTTGGAGTTTCGATATGAAACGTACTTTCCAACCTTCTGAGTTGAAACGTAAACGCGTTCATGGTTTCCGTGCTCGCATGGCTACTAAAGCTGGCCGTCAAGTATTAGCGCGTCGTCGTGCAAAAGGTCGTCACAGCTTAACTGTTTAATTTCAGTTAAGACTGTCAAGACTTGGGTGTTATGACAACACTTTACGGCTTTAGCACAGATGTGCGAATACACTGTGCTGCCGATTATAAAAGTGTGTTCGATGGTGCGCTTTTTAAAGTGCATCAACCCCATTTCTTATTTCTAGCAAAAATCTCCGAACAGCCGAATAGCCGTTTGGGTATTGTTGTTGCTAAGAAAAAAGTGCGCCGCGCACATGAAAGAAATCGAGTAAAACGACTTGCACGCGAAAGTTTTCGCCTGCATCAACAGCAGTCTAATGTATTAGATATTGTCGTTATGCCAAAAATGGGCATAGAGGCGGTACCGAATGCAGAGTTGCATCAGCAATTACAATTTGCTTGGCAAAAATTGCAGCGCCTTGCAAATAAGCATAAAAAAATAGCTACCTCCCCACAAGCGTAGAGATGACCAATGGTTCGTTTACTGCATTGGCTCATTCGTTTCTATCAGATTGCGATTAGTCCTTTATTGGGACCACGCTGTCGTTATATTCCAACATGTTCTCAATATTCTTTGGAAGCAGTCCATCAACATGGTGCTGTACGTGGAGTGTGTCTAGCTGTTCAGCGTATTTGCCGTTGTCATCCTTGGGGCGGTTCAGGCTATGATCCTGTTCCATCAAAAGCAATTCGTTTTATTTCATTTCAGCAAATAGATTCTCAAACGCTTCACGTTGCTGTACCCTTTCGTGAACGTTTATTGAACCAAAATCACTCTAACCACTTGGGGTAATACCTATGCAACAATGGGCCAGGATTGCAATTCTAGGGGCCATGTTTGTTGTCGCATATTTGCTCATTTTGGCTTGGCAGAAAGATTATGGACATGCGGAACAAAAACCTCAGCAAAATGCTGCGGTGGTAACGCATGAAGTATCTGCCGATTTACCAAATGGCCAGACAGCTACGGCTGCTACTGATGTGCCGCAAGCAAATAATGCTGCTACACAACAAACAACAGATGCCACTGCACCTGTTAGTCAACAGTTAATTTCAGTACAAACTGACCTTTACCATCTTTGGATTAATCCAAAGGGTGGCGATATTGTTCGTATTGAATTACTCAATCATGACAAAAATAAAGACAGCGACGAACCGTTTGTAATGCTTGAAAGCGATGCAAAACGGACTTATGTTGCTCAGTCTGGCTTAATTGGTCTTAATGGCCCTGACAGCAATCCGAAAGGACGTCCAACCTATGAGATTGAAAAATCTTCATATACGTTGAATGACGCAAAAGCTGTGAAGGGTAAAGATGGCCAAACAGCAAAAGTTTTGTCAGTACCAATGGTTTATAAAACAGCAGATGGTGTAGAGGTTATTAAAACCTTTAACTTCACTGAAGGTGAATACCCTGTTGTCGTGAATCATAAAATCGTGAACCGCAGTGCTCAGAACTGGCAAGGTCAGATGTTTGGTCAGCTTAAACGCGACAACTCTGAAGATCCAGGTAAATCTGATCAAGGTATTTTCACTTTAGGTACATTCCTTGGTGGTGCATGGGGTTCGCCTGAAGAACATTACAACAAACTTAAATTTGCTAACTTCAATGAAGAAAAATTGAATGTTGAAGCAACTGGCGGTTGGGTTGCAATGGTTCAGCATTACTTCGTGAGTGCGTGGATTCCTGGACAGATCAAATTAACGCAAGCCAATGGTCAACCTTATGCTGCGAAACTTGAGTCACGTAAATCTACCGATGATATGAACATTATTCAGTTCACTTCACCTGCAATCAATGTTCCTGCAGGAACTGTGGCAGAAGTAGATGCAACGTTCTATTCAGGTCCAAAAATCCAATCTGAATTAAAAGAATTGGCGGTTGGTTTAAACCAAACTGTAGACTACGGTTGGTTATGGCCTATTGCGAAATTATTGTTTGTCGGTCTTGAGTTTTTCCACGGTTTAGTGGGTAACTGGGGTTGGTCAATTATTCTATTGACGATTCTGGTGAAACTGATCTTGTGGCCATTGTCGTCGAAGAGCTACCGCTCTATGGCGAAAATGCGTGTGATTGCACCTGAAATGCAACGCATGAAAGAAGAGTTCGGTGAAGACCGTATGCGCTTCTCGCAAGAAATGATGGCATTGTATAAACGTGAACAAGTGAACCCACTATCAGGTTGCTTGCCGTTATTGCTCCAAATGCCGATCTTCCTTGCTTTGTACTGGGTATTGATGGAGTCTGTTGAACTACGTCATGCGCCATGGTTAGGTTGGATTCAAGATTTATCTGCGATGGATCCATGGTTTATTTTGCCGCTATTAATGGGCTTGACCATGTTCATTCAGCAAAGTTTGAACCCACAACCGGCTGATCCAATGCAGGCGAAAGTCTTCAAAATCATGCCAGTGATCTTTACGGTATTTATGTTGTTCTTCCCTGCAGGCCTTGTGCTTTACTGGATCTGTAACAACAGTATTACTATTCTTCAACAAGGTTTGATTAACAAATCTGTTGAAAAAGACCGTTTAAAACGTGAAGCAGCTGACTCAGCAAACTAAGCATTGCTGATGGGCTGAATAAATCCGCTTAAGATGGTAATCTTAGGCGGATTTTTCTTTATCTGTCGTTTGAAAATTTTTAGGTGAATTTTATGTTAAACCGAACCACCATCGCAGCAATTGCCACACCGCCGGGTCGTGGTGGTGTCGGCGTGATTCGCCTGTCTGGTCCCCAATCTTATGCCATTGCAGAAGCATTAACGCAGCAATCCTTACCACAAGCACGTTTTGCTGGTTTCCGTAAGTTTTATGATGCATCGAATGAAATCATGGATGAAGGTTTGGTGATTTGCTTTCCAAATCCGCACTCCTTTACGGGTGAGGATGTGGTGGAGCTTCAAGGTCATGGCGGCCCCGTTATTCAAAATGCATTATTGGCACGGTTACTTGAATTGGGTGCTATTGCTGCGAAAGCGGGCGAATTTTCAATGCGCGCCTTTGAAAATGGCAAAATGGACTTGGTGCAAGCCGAGGCGATTGCCGACCTGATTGATGCCACCTCACAAGCAGCAGCACGTTCTGCGGTACGTTCATTACAAGGTGCCTTTTCGAGCAAGGTCAATACGGTGCTAGAAAAACTTATCCATTTGCGTTTGCATGTGGAAGCAGCGATTGATTTTCCTGAAGAAGAAATCGACTTTTTGGCGGATGGTAAGATTTTGGGTTTATTAGATGAAGTGGCAAGCTCGGTCCATGCTGTACAGCAATCTGCTCGTCAAGGTCAGCTACTGCGTGAAGGTCTACAAGTGGTGATTGCCGGTAAACCCAATGCAGGTAAGTCTTCTCTACTTAATGCTTTGGCAGGTGTTGAACGTGCGATTGTGACGGATATTGCCGGTACGACACGAGATGTTTTACATGAAAAAATCAGCCTCAATGGTTTGCCGATTACCTTGACCGATACCGCAGGTTTACGTGAAACCGGTGATATCGTCGAAAAAGAAGGGATTCGTCGCGCAATTAAAGAAATTGAGCAAGCTGACTTGTTACTTTTGGTCTATGACTTGAGTCAGGGCGAAGATCCACTACAATTGGCTCAAGCGTACTTTGCCGATCATATTGAACCGAAGCGTTTGATGTTAATTGGTAATAAATGCGATTTGACGGGATCTACCGCGGAAATGACCGATTTAAACGGTTTTCGACATATTCGCGTTTCGGCTAAACAAGAAACTGGCGTTCAAGCGCTTATTGATGCGATTACAGCGCATGCAGGCTTTCAACCAGAGGAAGATACCTTTATTGCTCGAACACGCCATTTAGACGCAATGAAGCGCACTCAGCGCTATCTTGCAGAAGCACGTGAGCAGTTGGTGGTTTATCATGCGGGTGAGTTGGTGGCTGAATCTCTACGTTTGGCGCAAAATGCCTTAGGTGAAATTACCGGCGATTTCAGTGCGGATGATTTGCTAGGGAAGATTTTTGGATCATTCTGTATTGGCAAGTAATAAAACGATTGAGCTCCTCATTTCACCTATGGATAGATCCATCCAAAGCACGATATTCGAAAACATCGTGCTTTTTTTACATCGTTTAGCGTGGGTTTGAGCCAATAATGATTTTAAAGATTGTTCTCAGCACATCTTTTATTTTCATCCCATAAAAAGGATTGATTGCTGCTCTTTTCGATACAGCCTCAACTTTGACTTTGAGTGTTGCATAGTCTGGAAATTGTTGCTGTTGCGAGGATTTTTCGACCGCTGACAAAATATCAATTAAAAATGCACGATTAATTTTTGAACTTAATGGAATGGATTGATACCACTGTTTTTCAAAGCGACGATCTAAAAAGATATCGGGAATTTCGGGGCTAGTGGCATAAAACATGGCTTTGGTGCGCATACATTTACTGCATTGACCACAATTTTTTGGTCGAGCCCTATAGTCCACACAGATCGACAGGGTTTGTAAATCTAAGTCCCATTGGCTTAGAAGTGCGGTTTTTTGTGATCGCGTGACATCATCGTCGAGGGTGATTAAGACCCCGGATCGGTTCTTCATCAATCGGTTGGATGCCGTATTTGAGCCATAGGGATGAACGAATAATTGTTGATCTAAACGGTAATCGGCTGAAATTCGATATTGCTGGTAATGTTCAAAAATCGAAGCGCAGGAAAACAGCGAAAAGATATGTGTGACATGCGAACCTTTAGGGTTACAGCCATATTTACTGTACAGCGTGTAAGCATCGGTTTTTACCACGCGACTTTGCTTAAAAACTTGGCTTCTAAAGTCATGGGTCTGATCCATTAAGGCCTGAAATTTTTTATGGTCATCAAATTTATAATCCATTCCATGCACAGTGAGACAATCAGAGTCTTGCCCATTTTCAAGAAAAGCTTTGTATGTACTATAAGTGGAGTCAATCCCACCGCTAAAAAAGCTTAAATTTTGAGTGGGTTGGTTTGCCGGTGGTGTTTGGATAATCGATGCAGCACTGAGCATGACTGGTTGATATAAATCAGGTAACCAAGCGGCCCAGACCGTTGAAACCTCCCGTGCGGAGTGGAGGGTTTGTATTGAAATAGGTCCTTCTACATGCAGCGGGATGCCAAGGCGCATGGCAATGGGTAAAAAGCCCCAAACGATAAAATCATAGGTTTCTAATTGCGGTAAGGATTCAAACGGTAAAATATAGTGAATATTCCCGTATTTGCTGCTGGCGATGATTTGATTTTCCGCAGTGTTAATTTGACATTGAATTTTTAGCATTTTTTTAAATTTTTGAATCACATCACACAAGATCTTAATTTAATTTGATTGATTTTTATAGGGTTTCTTAATTGCTTTTGGGTTTAAGAAGCACCCAATACAAGATGCTTCTTGAATAAGTTCAATGGTTAATTGGTGTTCAGACTGCGGTGCCAAAACAATAAGCCGATACACAATAAGCCTACGCCAATACAAAAACCTAAAACACCGACCATTAAGCCGAAATGATCAGATAAATAGCCGGCTGCAATAATTGGAATAATGGTGCCTAGATATCCAATAAATAAATAGGTCGAGATCACCGCAGCACGGTTTTGATTGTTGGTCATTTGATGAACTAAGCCAAATGCGCCTAAAAGCCCCAGACCATGCCCGACACCGACTAAAACATCGCTAATAAAAAACAATGCGCTCCAATGTTGGGTCATACATAGCGCAAGGAGCGCATAGCTCAGTATTAACACTATTAAGCCGGCATTGACACATTTTGCAGAAGGAATCGATTTCGCCATAAATTGCACGACAGCGGAAACCAGCAAGATACTTGCAATGGCACTACCACTGACCAAAGGGCCATGCCATGGGATTGCATCTTTGACGAAAGAGGGTGCGAGTGATGCAAATAAGCTAAAAGAGCCAAAGGCACAAAAGGCAGTTAGTCCGGCGATATAAAATCGTGAATGATCACGCTTTTCAGGCAATTCCAAATGTGGTGCCACTGAAAAAGGCTGTGGCTCAAAATTCGGTGTGCGAATAAAAAATAACCCTATTAAACACGCCAACCCCCCAAAGATCACAGGGATATAAGGGGTAATTAAAGGCTGTTCAGAGAACTGAGCGATCACCCCACCAATAAATGGGCCAAGACCAAAACCAATCACAGTTATGATTGAACTCAGCTGCGGAGCATTATTTTTATGCTGTTCAGGAATGGTATAGACCATGCCAAGCATAGCTGAGGTACTAATTAAACCCGAGGCAATGCCGATAATAAAGCGCCCGATAGATAACCACAGCGCATTACTGGCAAACACCGACAAGCTTAAACCCAAGATGATGCACGCCATACCGATTTGCAGGGTTCTTAAAAAACCAAAACTATTACTGGTACGACCTAAAAACAGCAAGGTCGCTAGGCAACCAAACATGTAGGCAACAAAGATATAGGTGATATGACTCGGCAGCAGTCCCCAAAGTTGTTGATAAATGGGATACAGAGGACTAGCTAGCGCTGTACCAATAGTGCCCATACAGAGTGCAAGGCTCACCATGATAAATGGTCGCCAAGAGGGAGATGTGGTCATTTTAAAGTCGCAGAGGTACAGTCAATAGGGTCAATATTGTGCTGCATGAGAAAGAAGGAAATATGGGCTCAGTTTAATGCCGATTGTTTTCTATGGTCAAATCACAGTTGTAACTTTATCCATAGCGTTTAAGCAGTTTTACAAATTCTTCCAGTTCTGCTTCATTAATTTCAGCATCTTGAGGCAATACATGATGGCGTAAATGTGCTTCGATTAATTCATTCATTAATCCATTCACTGCACCCTTGATGGCCGCAACCTGTTGTAAAACCTCGATACACCCTGCTTCGGGTTGCTGTAAAGCCAGTTCGACCGCATTGACCTGACCTTGTAGACGTTTAACCCGATTTAAAATCTTTTTGTCCTGATGTAAATGACTCAACACTTTCTCCCGAAAATAAATATACTATGGGGGAGTATATTTAAGCATAGAACCTAATGAAAACTTCCCCATCCATCCGAATTCATCATCATCAATTTGATGAAGGTAATCCACTCGCACAAAAACGGATCTTAATTGCCACTATTTTAACGGCAGTCATGATGTTGTTAGAAGTTATTGGCGGATGGATTTTTAATTCGATGGCATTATTGGCTGATGGTTGGCATATGAGTTCACATATGTTGGCATTAGGCTTGGCCTATTTTGCCTATCGTGCGGCACGCCACTATGCCCAAGACGCTCGTTTTAGCTTTGGAACTTGGAAAATTGAAATTTTAGCGGGCTATAGCAGCGCGATATTATTGATGGTCGTTGCTGCATTTATGGCTTTTCATTCGGTGGAACGCTTATTCAACCCGGTCCAAATTCATTATAACGAAGCAATCCCTATTGCGATTTTAGGTCTGGTGGTGAACTTGATCTGTGCTTGGTTATTGCATGATGACCATCACCATCAACATCATAGCCATGAGGAGCAGCATGATCATCATCACGACCTCAATCAGAAAGCAGCCTCCATGCATGTAGTTGCTGATGCGGTGACTTCAGTGTTGGCCATTGTGGCTTTATTTGCTGGAAAATGGATGGGCTGGGGATTTTTAGATGCGCTATTGGGGATTGTTGGTGCGGTACTTGTTGGTAAGTGGGCCATTGGCTTGATGAAAGAAACAGGACAAACATTACTGGATGCGGAAATGGATCACCCTGTCGTTGATGAGATTCGAGAGATTTTAATGCAATTACCTGTCGACGTCGATGTAACTGATTTACATGTATGGAAAGTGGGTAAAGGTCAGTTTTCATGTATTGTGGCTTTAGAAACAAGTCAGGCATTGAGTGCAGATGAAGTGCGTCAAGCGCTGTCGATTCATGAAGAAATTGTACATGTGTCTGTTGAAATTAATTCACCTGATGCAGCTTAATATGTTCCACGTGAAACGGCATGTAGCTATTGCGTAATGAACTGAAAAATGCCCAAGACTTTCACGTGTTAAGGCTTAGAATGCTGAATCAATTAAATGTTGAAGTTGTTCGGTCTATGTTGAAAAAAATATGTGCGTTGGCGTTGAGTACCACCCTTTCGGCTTTTGCTTTGGCAGATGCGGCACAGGTTCAAAAGCTCTTGGTAGAAAAGCACCCCAGTTTAAAAATTGAAAATATTCAAAGTACCGAAATGCCGGGCATATATAGCGGTTTTGTTGAAGATCAAGTTTTGTATTTGAGTGAAAATGCGGATTATGTGATTGCAGGATCTATGATCCGTTTAAAAGATCAAAAAAATCTGACCAAACAATTGATCCTCGATCAGCAGAAAACTGAGTGGAATAAACTTCCATTACAAGATGCGATTAAAACAGTCAGGGGGAATGGGAAGCGCCAAATCGCGATCTTTTCTGACCCAAATTGCCCATATTGTAAGAAGCTTGAAGTAGAACTGGCAAAACTCAATGATGTGACCATTTATACTTTTGTCACAGCCATAAAACCACAGTCGTTGGCGCCATCGAAGCAGATTTTTTGTGAGTCAAACCCTGTTATGGCCTGGGATAATTTAATCAATAAGGGAATTCAACCGAAGTCAGCGAAAAGTTGTGCAAACCCCATTGATCGAAATTTAAAATTAGCTAAAAGCTTAAAACTAAGTGGTACACCGGGAATCGTATTTGCCAATGGTTCGATCTTAACCGGTGCTTACCCTGCTGCTGAATTAGAATCGATGTTAAAAGAGATCAAATAATTTCAGCTGTACGTCATGAATAAAATATAAATAAAAAAATACCCGTCTACAGGCGGGTATTTTAATGGCGCTATAAAAATTAGACGCGGGTTTTTTTCGTTACAAGGTTATAGATAAACAACACGATGATCGCACCAATGACGGAAGCGATAAATCCTGCAGCAGAATTTTCTCCATACAGACCTAATAAACGTCCGCCATAGGTCGCAAGTAAGGAACCTGCTATCCCGAGAATGGTGGTCATGATGAAACCGGCTTTGTCATCTCCAGGATGGATCGCACGTGCAATTAAACCAGCAATAAAACCAACAACAATCGCAACAATGAGTGACCACATAGTAACTCTCCTTTTGTTATCATGTATTTGTTTTTTACGACATGTTCAATCTTTATCTTTAATCAAAACTAAGCTGAGCTACAGCCTAAACATGCAAAAAACTGTTGTTTTTTTGTTCTGAAATAGCCAGAAAAGTAAAAAAAAAGTGGCCTTAGGCCACTCTTAAGTATCTGATCTTGCTTAGAGACCAATTTCGCCAATAAATGGAATGTGACGATATTTTTGATCATAGTCCAGACCATAACCTACGATAAATTTATCTTCGACTTCAAAACCTAAAAATTTCACTTCGAGTTCAATCTCACGACGTGAAGGCTTGCTAACCAAAGTACAAAGCTCGATTGAATTTGGATTGCGCGTCTGTAAAATTTCTAAAACTTTGCTTAAGGTATTGCCTGAGTCAATAATATCTTCAACCACCAAGACATCTTTATCTTTAATGTCGCCATCTAAATCTTTTAAGATTTTTACATCACGAGTAGATACGGTCCCACCGCCATAACTTGAAACGGTCATGAAGTCGAGTTCATGCGGTTTTGAAATTGCGCGGCAAAGGTCAGCCATAAAAATAACAGAACCGCGTAAAAGACCGATTAACACCAACTCTTTGTCGCTGTTAGCATAGTGTGCATCAATTTTTGCGCCAAGCTCTTTCACTTTAGCTTGAATTTCTTCAGTGGAAATCAGTACGCTCATTTGAACAGACATGGGTAGATACCTAAAAAAGCAAATCAAAAAATAAAAAAGGTGTTGACTTGCAACACCTCTAAAGATGAACCAATTTTAATACATCTGGCGCGCAGATGCATCTTTTTTGCCGTTGAAAATGTAATCAGTTTTTCTTGGAAGTGCTGTCACGCTTGAGTAAGCACAAACAAGCGACGGCAATCAGTCCAATTTTCAACGCTGTTTTTCGTCTCGGTCGAGCCGTTTTATGCTTTGACATACGCACATTGTCCAAACACATAGGTGGCATGGATATTACGATCATCACCCATCAGCATGAGGGCAAATAAAGCATCTTCCAGATTTTTGGTATGTTGTTGACGTAGGGCTTGTAGCGCAGTGGCTTTTAAATCGAGCACCACAAAATCTGCTTCTTTGCCCAAATCAAAGTTTCCAAGTTTGTCCTCTAGATCTAAGGCTTTTGCTCCACCTAAAGTGGCATGGTACAGCGCTTCAAATGCGGATAGTTTATCGCCTTGAAGTTGTTGAACTTTGTAGGCTTCATTGATGGTTTGCAGTTGGTTAAATGATGTGCCTGCGCCAATGTCTGTGCCTAAGCCGACTTTCACCTGTTTTTCCCATGTTTTCTTTAATGGAAATAAACCACTGCCTAAGAACAAATTCGAGGTTGGACAAAACGCAATGGCAGAGTTGGTCTGATGCATACAGTCCCATTCAGCATCTTCCAAATGCACACAGTGCGCAAACACGGAACGTGATCCGGTCAGACCATAATGATGATAAACGTCCAAATAGCCGTTTTGCTCAGGGAATAATGATTTGACCCACGCAATTTCATTTTTATTTTCACTCAAATGTGTATGCACATAAACATCAGGATACTCGGTTTTTAGCTCCCCTGCCCGTGCCAATTGTTCAGGCGTTGAGGTTGGGGCAAAGCGAGGCGTGATGGCATACAGGTTACGGCCCTTGCCATGCCACTTCTCAATCAGTGCTTTGGAGTCGTTATAGCCACTCTCCGCGGTGTCACATAACGCTTCAGGTGCATGCCGATCCATCATCACTTTACCAGCAATTAAGCGCATTTGATGCTGTTCTGCAGCCTTAAATAAAGCATCAACCGATTGAGGATGAACGGTACAAAAAACAAGAGCTGTTGTGGTTCCGTTTTTGAGTAACTCGTTTACGAAGAACTGTGCAATTTGCTCTGCATAAGCCGGATCTTTAAATTGGATTTCGGTTGGGAAGGTATAGGTATCAAGCCATTCCAGTAGCTGTTCACCATAAGCCCCCATCATTTCAGTTTGAGGATAATGAATGTGGGTGTCGATGAAACCCGGAACTATCAATTGATCAGGATAATGCTGTATTTCAACCTGATCTGGGAGATGGTGTTGGCCCTCAGACCATGGACCGAACCATTGAATTTTTCCGGCTTGCGTAATCAGCAAACCATCTTCGAAATAGCGCACTTGGTCGTGAATTTCACGTGCTTGGGCAACTGTATTCTGAATATCTAGAAAGCGACCACGGATCGCTGTAGATGCGATAACAGAAGACATGACATACCTGCAGTTTAGAATTTTTTCGATTGATTGTAGCTTAATTTGGTTCAAAATACCGTTAGAGTAATTGTGAAAATGTGTTCTAAAAAATAGAACAACTGTTTATGAGTGATTCTGTTTTTTTGTTCATTGTATTTGATTTGAATAATACAAAAGCATTGAGCTGTATACATTGCATCGATGAATGAATAAAGACCATGAGTCGCAACGCTTGCTATATTGATCTCAAGAGCGCCCTTTAAAAAACGATAATGAACCCTTTAGTGAACATGAGCTATTCAGACCAATTAAAGCATAACCTGCTTCAGCATCAAGGCATCATGCAGATTTTACATGCCCTGTATGCCATAGATACACAGGCTTATTTGGCTGCAGGCGTGGTTCGTAATTTGATTTGGTCACAGCGACATCAACAACTCTATGTACTGGAAGGCACAGAAGTGGATGTGATTTATTATGCGGAACATGATGATGGAACACAGGGTCAAAGAATTCAACAGCAGATGCAGTTGAATTTTCCTCACATTCATTGGGATGTCACCAACCAAGCGACAGTACATCAGTGGTATCGTTTGGAAAATGGTGAGCCGATACAGGCGCTCAAGTCGATTGAGCATGCGCTATCTTTGTGGCCAGAAACTGCCACTGCCATCGCCGTTAAATTGGATGATCAACAACAAATACAGCTGATTGCTCCTTTGGGTTTAGATGATTTATTTGAGTTAAATGTCCGTTGGAACCCACGTTTAGTCAGTCAGGCGACTTTTTTGCAGCGTGTGCAGCAAAAACAATTTTTACAACGCTGGCCGAAACTCAAACTCTTGATGACGCCTGAAGCTTAGCTCATGGCTTTATTACAGAATAAAAAAGCCTTCTCGAAAGAAGGCTTTTAATCATCTAAGTGTTTTAAAGCATGGTTTCATTGTACTTCTTGCTGTGTCGGATCGATAACCACGCGGTGATGGTTAAGGTCACCACAATAAAGCCGAGTGAAATCCAAATTGGCATGTGGAACACATCAAGCAACAGCATCTTAGCGCCAATAAATACCAGGATAATGCCCAGACCATATGGTAAGTAATGCATTTTCGATGCAGCACCAGACAAGAGGAAGAACATGGCACGTAGACCCAAAATCGCCATCAAGTTTGCCGTCAGTACAATGAATGGGTCAGAGGTAACCGCAAAGATTGCTGGGATTGAGTCAACCGCAAAAATGACGTCCGAAGCTTCAACCAAGATCAACACTAAAAAGAGCGGCGTTGCCCACAAGACACCATTTTGACGAACGAAGAATTTATCTTCATGCATTTGAGGAGTAATACGCATGTGTTTACGTAGCCACTTCAAAATTGCCATATCTTCGATATCTTTGTCGTCTTCGTCTGAACCCTTAAGGAATTTAAAGCCGGTATACACTAGGAATGCGCCGAAGATGTACAGTACCCAAGAGAATTCTTGAACGAACCATGCCCCAATAAAAATAAAGATGGTACGCAGCACAATTGCACCAAGGACACCGTAGAGTAACAGTTTACGCTGCAAAGCAGGTGGAATGGCAAAGGCAGCAAAGATCATGAGCCAGACAAAAACGTTATCAATTGCGAGTGATTTTTCGAGCAGATAACCAGCGAAATATTCCATGACTTTGGTGTTTGCAACAGCGACACCAGCGGTTTGCTGTAAGTAGAGCCACAGTGCACCACCGAATAAGGTAGCCACAGAGACCCATGCAATACTCCAATAGGCAGCGGTTTTGACTTTGATTTCTTGGCCTTTGTTATTTTTAAAGCCTAAAAAGTCGATGAGTAGCATGATGGTGACTAAACCGAAAAATGCCAGATATAGCCATAATGAGCCAATCGTTTCCATGTGTATTCTCCACATCTAACAACCAGCCATAAAAAAACCTAGACCAGTTGCCAGACGAAATAAAACGCCTGAGACAACATGATCAAGGTCTTGCCTACATCGTACTGTAATGATTTGCAGCAGCGATGCTCAGATACCGACTTTTTGCAAAGTGTAATGACGATATTCTGACACGTAAAACAAGGTTTACGTTTGGAGGAGGCTACTCCCCTTGTTCAAATTTTGTTTTGGACACTGTCCAAATATGCGGCAAAGCATGACAGTTTTTAGTACAAAGTGCAATCGGCAATTTGCGAATTCATTTAATGTGCCACAGGAGGGTTAAAATCACCACGGTGTACTAACGCTAAGGCTAAAAGTGTGCCGATCACGGCGATGATTCCTCCGATCACACCAATATAACTCAAACCGAAATGAACGCTGACGATACCGCCCAAGAGTGCACCACCGCCAATCCCGACATTATAAAGTCCTGAATAGATAGCCATGGCGACATCGGTGGCGTCGGATGCGAGATGTAGTGTCTTTGACTGTAATGCGAGACTAAATCCAATGATACTCATGCCCCACAATAAGCACACTGCACTTACACCTGCAAAACTGAAAGAAACAGGAAGCAACAGCAGCATGGATAAAGCCAGTGTGGCTGTACTCAAAGGAATCGCAACTTTGGGATATTTCCCACCAAATTTTCCAAAGAGATAAGAACCTAGAAAGCCTGCTGCACCAAAGATTAATAACAACGTGGTGGTTTGCATGGAGCTGAATGCAGCAATGTTGAGCGAGAACGGTTCGATATAGCTATATGCGGTAAATTGCGCGCTAATTACGATAATGGTTAATGCAAAGACCATCATTAAGCTTGGACGGCGAATAAACTGTTTTAGGCTGCTCAGCGAGCCAGAGTTCAAACTCGGCAGTATCGGCAGCGTTTTGGCTAAAATCAGGCAAACGATACTGGCGCCAATGCCAATCAGAGCAAAGGTATTTCGCCAACCATAAGCTTCTCCAACCATCCGCCCAAACGGAATACCGAGAACCATTGCCAAAGCTGTGCCTGTGGCCAAAAGACCCAAGGCCTGAAATTCTTTGCCTTTCGGCGCAACACGAACTGCCAGCGACGCAGTAATGGACCAAAAAAGTGCATGCGAGAAAGCAATGCCAATTCGACTGAGCAATAAAGTATTAAAGCTCCATGCGAAATACGACAGAATATGGCTGACAATAAACACCATAAATAAGCAAATCAGGAGCGAGTGACGTTCAATATTTTTGGTCAATAACATGATCGGCAAAGAAATCGGCGCAACCACCCATGCATAGAGCGTAATCATGATGCCGACATCGGTCGCGGCTAAATTAAAGGTTTTGCCAATATCGCTGAGCAACGCGACAGGTACAAATTCAGTGGTATTAAAAATAAATGCTGCGAAAGCCAAAGCAATCACAGCCGTCCAAGAGCCAGAAGAAGCCGTTTCGGAGGGAGAGGCAGACATGAGTGTCTTCAAATAAAAAAAGTGGCATATTTTACTATGCTCTATACACAAGCAGGAACCGATTTAAGCCCTGTACATGCGGTTTAAATTAATACAAAAACAACAGAGTTGACCTGCATTACATGCCAATTTATAAAAAAATGGAGGAAATTTAAGATGTTTGTACAACAAGATGATGATCAAAAAAAAGGAGCTTTCTTTGTTGAGCAAGATGGGGAGCGTTTGGCAGAGATGACTTACTCATGGGCAGGCGATGATAAATTTATTATTGATCATACCGATGTCAGTGATAGCTTGCGAGGACAAGGTGTTGGACGACATCTCCTCGATGCAGCAGTGAATTTTGCTCGGGAAAAGAACGTGAAAATTATTCCGCTCTGCCCTTTTGCAAAATCTGTATTTGATAAAGATGAATCGATTCGTGATGTTCTGCGCTAATACGCTAAATTGTATAGCGTGATGTGAATTAATCATTTGGATAAATAAAAAAAACAGCCTGATGGTATTGCAATCAGGCTGTTTTATTTGAAATCTAGTTGTGAAGTTGAATTAAGATCGTGATTTATACAGCGATACAACCAAGCATGCTGCAGCAATGAGCAATACAAAGATAGCGACAAGATAAAGGTCCATAATAAAAATATCCGGCAAGTGTGATTTAATTGTTTTTTAATTAATGTGAAAGGTGTACGGATTTATTATCACCTACAGTTGAATATAGGTCGTTTAAGTTCTGTACCAATCACTTTCTCGTTTGTTACACGGTGTATTTTTTCATAAAAAGGAAGAAAAAACAGTGACTATGCAACATCAAGATAATGGTCAAAAAGGTGAATTTTTTCAGTTAAATGCTGAGGGTGTACGCCTCGCAGAAATGAGTTATCTATGGCGTGATGAACACAGCATTGTGGCAAATCACACGTGGGTAGATGATTCCTTACGTGGGCAAGGGGTTGCTCGTGTACTATTGGATCATTTGGTGGAATTCGCTCGTGAGAAACACTTAATAATTATTCCAACCTGTTCTTATGTAGAGGTGATGTTTCGCCGAGACAAGACATTAGCCGATGTTCAAGCCTAAAAAAGCCCGCGATGCGGGCGTTTTATCAGTATGAAAATTTAAAAACTGCTTTGTGCTCAATTGAGCTTGAGTTTCAACACCGTTGATGGTGTTTTGACGATATGTGGCCACAATTGTAACAAAATCGAGCAGATCAATATTCCTAAAACCAAGCTTAAACACATGATATTTAATAAAGCAAAATCATTCAGCACGAAATAAATACTGCCAATGGTCATCATCATTAGTAAATAAATAAGATAGTGAGGAATCACGGTGCCGCAGTGTTATTCCTAAAATAAATGAGCAAATAACGACATTAAAAAAATCTGAAACGCCAAAATTATTCAGTATGATCAAGGCAGCAAAATATACACAAGTGATCGATAAAAAAATGAGTAAATTTTTAAGCATGGTCGGCCTCTTTATTCATCTTCAAATGGAAATAATTTCATTGTTTTAATATGTATAAGTTTAAAAAAATGAAGGTGATATCGGTATACGTGATCTTGGTTTTGTGTTGTAAGTTAAAAAGCACATTTGATTAAAAAATATACAAATATTTACTCATCCTGTAGCGCTTTCTACGTTAAAATCGTGCAAATACTTTAAGAATAAACACAATGATACAACTCTGTTATGCCAGTACACGTGTAGAACAACAATTTGATTTAATACAAGATTTAAGTGATATTTTGGTAAGAGCCCGCAGCTTCAATAACGAACAGCGTATTTTTGGCGTGCTGTACTATGCCGAAGGCCGGTTCTTCCAATGCCTGCAAGGTGAGCAAGCGGCTCTCGAACAGCTTTTTCAGCATATTGCGAAAGATACTCGCCATAGGGATATTGTGCGTTATCCTGATCAAAATATTGATCAAATCGATTTTTCAAAATGGTCGATGAAATATGTCAACCGACATAGTGAAATTGCTAGTTTGTTTCAGCGCTTTGGATATTCAAGCTTTCAACCCGACGTGCTCAATCTAGAACAAATTCAGGCGTTTTTAACGACATTGTTAAGATTAGAGAATGTTGAACAGCCGGTTAAGCTGGATTTAGGCTATAAAAACCGAGGCTATCAGCATTATTTTTAAGCTGAGTGTGAATAAAAAAAAAGCCCGCGCAGCGGGCTTTTTTTTATTTTATCTAGTGGGTTTAGGCTTTTAATGCACTGATCAACTTCTGATGTAAACCACCAAAACCGCCATTCGACATAATCACCACAGCATCGCCCTCGCCTGCCTCGCTTACGATGGTTTGAATGATGTCATCCAGTGAACGAGCCACCACAGCTTTATTCGTAGCAGCTTCAATCACAGGCTGTAGATCCCAATCCAAACCTTCAGGTTGATACCAAATCACTTCATCCGCTAAGCGTGCAGAATGTGCAAGGCCATCTTTATGGCTACCCATGCGCATGGTGTTAGAACGTGGTTCGATTACCGCCCAAAGCTTACGTTGACCCAGACGCTTACGCGCACCTTCTAACGTGGTATCAATCGCCGTTGGGTGATGTGCAAAGTCGTCATACACTTCAATGCCACGGATTGTGCCCAAAAGCTCCATACGACGTTTTACACCGCCAAAGTTTGAAAGTGCTTCGCACGCCGTTTCAATCGAAACACCGACATGTTCAGCCGCAGCAATGGTTGCCAAAGCATTGGCTACACTGTGTTGCCCAGTCATATTCCATTTGACTTCGCCTTTTACCACACCGTGTTGTAATACTTTGAAGTGAGAACCATCGTTCGATAGTTGTTCTGCGTACAGTTCAGACTTTTCATTGGCATCTAAAGATGTACGCACTACAGGTGTCCAGCAGCCCATTTCCAAGACTTCATCAATATTTGTCTCTGTGATGGGCGCAATGATACGGCCTTCACTTGGAATAGTACGCACTAGATGATGGAATTGTTTTTGAATCGCCGCCAAGTTGTCGAAGATATCGGCATGGTCAAATTCAAGGTTATTTAAAATCGCCGTTTTTGGATGATAATGCACGAACTTCGAACGTTTGTCGAAGAATGCAGAATCGTATTCATCGGCTTCTACACAGAAGTATTTTCCACCGCCTAAACGTGCACTCTCAGTGAAACCCAATGGCACACCGCCAATCAAAAAGCCTGGTTCTAAACCTGCTTGATCGAGGACCCAAGCGAGCATGGTCGTTGTTGT
Source organism: Acinetobacter sp. YH12144 (assembly GCF_013418345.1). Lineage (NCBI taxonomy): Bacteria > Pseudomonadati > Pseudomonadota > Gammaproteobacteria > Moraxellales > Moraxellaceae > Acinetobacter > Acinetobacter sp. YH12144. The sequence continues at coordinate 42,021 of NZ_VPCD01000024.1, forward strand.
CGTTTTACCATGGGTGCCTGCAACACCTAAGACATGTTTACCTTGTAGCACGTGGTCTGCAAGGAACTGTGGGCCAGAAATATAAGGCAGGCCTTCGTTCAGCATGTATTCCACTGCATCAATGCCACGTTTCATTGCATTGCCGACAATCACGAGATCTGGGTGTGGTTGAAGGTGGCTACGGTCATAGCCTTGCATTAAGGTAATGCCTGCATTTTCCAATTGGGTAGACATTGGTGGGTAAACGTTTTGGTCTGAACCCGTCACCTTATGTCCTAAATCACGCGCCAAGAGCGCCAATGAACCCATAAAGGTGCCACAAATACCCAAGATATGCAGATGCATTCGTTCTAACTCCACTGCTTTTATCGACACATCACTTTGTTATTGTGGTGTTGTCATTATAGATTTGGTTGAAAAGGTTAATTTCATTTGAGAGCAACCATAGCAAGGGTCTTAGCGAAAAGATAGATTTTTTTGTATGAGATCGTGCAAAAAGATTGAGCACGTAACTGATCAAATGTACGCAATTTTCTTGAGGATAAAAACACGGAAAATAGGCGCGAAATCATGATGAAAAACGTACAATAAGCGCAATTTTTTGCGATCTTGATTGCTTATGTCACTTGCCCTATTTTTATTGATTATCTCCAACTGTTTTATGACTTTGGCCTGGTATGGACATCTGAAATTTCTACATGATGCGCCGCTCTGGCAAGCGATTTTATTTGGATGGGCTATAGCATTACTCGAATATAGTTTTATGATCCCAGCAACGCGACTGTTGGCCAAACATGGGTGGTCTTTGGGTCAAATGAAAATCACACAAGAAGTCGTGACGCTATTGGTCTTCGTTCCATTTATGATTTTCCTTTTTAAACAAACCTTTAAGTTGGACTATTTGTGGGCAGGTTTATGCCTTTTTGGATGTGTCTATTTCGTGTTTCGCAGTGCTTAACTGATCCAATGCTGCATGGCTCTGATCATTTAAGTGAGGCGTGTTTGCAGGCATTTTTGAGGACTTTACTAAACTCACGGTCTCGTGGAGTGGGATCTTCATAGTCAAAGGCATAATCACTTTCACTGGTCAGTACAGTCATTTGACCGTCTGCTTCAAAGTCCATGAGTGCAAAAACATAGCTTTGGTCATCACAATACACACGATATTTTGAACTTGAATACATTTTATCACGGCCATCATCTGCTTTGTAATAGCCTGTCATCTTGACCGACTCACGTTTATCAATGATCGATTTGCCAGTGACTAAAAATTTTTCGTGGATGTAGCCATTACTCTTAATTTGGCCGTTATAGTCTTTTTGTTGCTGTAAAAGGTTAAATTCTTTCACAAATTGGTTCGTATTGAGTTGAACGAGTTGGGCAAAACTTTGAGAGCTTAGGGCTAGAGTAAGTAGGATAAACATCTGTTTCATATTTAAAGTGTTGTTATAAATATTGATTTAATAAAAGTTTTTATAAAATTGAAAAAAATAAAAATATTTTCATCAAAATATTATGGAGTTTTCTCTTTAAAGACAACCGTTAAATTTTATTGAGATGAATTTTCAGTCTATAATATGGGGCTCTTATTAAAGCTTGGCTCTAGTCGAGATTTACTCTCTCTTACTTTAATCTCTGGAAACATTGCAATGAATGCGGCCGCTTCACAAGACACTCCTCTCGTTGGAATTATCATGGGTTCTCAATCGGATTGGGCAACGCTAGAAAACACTGCCAATATGCTGAAACAGCTTGGCGTCCCATTTGAAGCGGAAGTTGTATCTGCACACCGAACTCCAGATCGATTATTCGAATATGCTGAAACCGCACGTGATCGTGGTATTCAAGTGATTATTGCCGGTGCTGGCGGTGCAGCGCATTTACCAGGTATGTGTGCAGCCAAGACTGACCTACCTGTACTTGGTGTACCGGTAAAATCTTCCATTTTAAACGGCGTGGATTCATTACTGTCTATCGTGCAAATGCCAGCAGGTATTGCAGTTGGTACTTTGGCGATTGGCCCAGCGGGTGCGACCAATGCAGCGATCATGGCGGCACAAATTTTAGGTTTAACACGTCCTGAAATTGCAAAGAATGTTGCAGATTTCCGTGCTGCGCAAACCGATAAAGTGGCGAGTAAAAATATTCCGGGTCAAGCTTAATTAAGGGGCATTTCTCATGGATAAAACCATTGGTATTTTTGGTGGTGGCCAGCTTGGTCGCATGATGGCGCAAGCGGCATTGCCTTTAAACATTCAATGCACCTTCTTTGAAGCGAGTACCGACTGCCCTTCTGCAGCGCTGGGTCCAGTGATTTCGACTCAAGCTGAAAATGGTTTGCAAGATTTCATTCAGAGCGCAGATGTTTTCAGCTTAGAGTTTGAAAATACTCCGTTAGCAGATGTTGATGTGTTGACCAAGAACAAAGCATTGCACCCACCGCGCCAAGCTTTAGCGATTGCACAGCATCGTTTGTCCGAAAAGGCTTTGTTTGATGAATTGGCTATCCCAGTTGCACCTTATAAGGCCGTGACATCTTTCGAGGGTTTACAAGCTGCTGTTGCTGAGTTGGGTTTACCCATCGTACTGAAAACATCGCGTGGCGGTTATGACGGTAAAGGTCAATTTGTGCTACGTAGCGCTGAGCAAATGGATCAAGCATGGGCTGAACTGGGCCCTGCTGGTGAATTGATTGCGGAAAGCTTTGTAACCTTCTCACGTGAAGTCTCAATTATTGCGGTGCGCGGTCAAGACGGTGATGTGAAAACATGGCCATTGGCGGAAAATCACCACCACAACGGTATTTTGTCGCATTCAATTGTGCCTGCGCCAAACAGCGCAGACTTGCAGCCGGTTGCGCAAGACTACATTACCCGCCTGCTCAATCATTTGAATTATGTCGGTGTTTTGACGCTAGAACTGTTTGTGACCGATAAAGGCTTATATGCCAATGAGATGGCACCACGTGTGCATAACTCGGGGCATTGGTCGATTGAAGGTGCAGTGTGTTCACAGTTTGAAAACCACATTCGTGCTGTAGCAGGTTTGCCTTTGGGTTCGACTGAAGTTGTTCGTCCAACGGTCATGGTAAACATCATTGGCCAACATCCGAAGTCTAAAGATGTATTGGCACTGAATGGCGCGCATTTGCATCTGTATAACAAAACAGAACGTGAAGGTCGCAAGATTGGTCACATCACTTTGATGCCCACAGACAGCGCTCAGCTGACCACTTTATGCCGTCAACTGGCGAAGATTTTACCGAATCCATTGGCATTGAGCGAAGATATGACCATCTAAGCTTTAAGCTGCTGATAAAAAAAGCGATCACTTCGGTGATCGCTTTTTTATTTGTCCAGATTCAGGCATGATTGCGCCTATTTAAAAATCCCCTGCCATTGGTCGGATCATTTTTAAAATCAATTGCTTATAAACTGATCAATTGAGTATAAATATAATAATTTAATTCGCTGCTATTTTGGGCTGAATTCTGGGTTATTCACTTGTGGATAAACTTAATATTGAGTTTGAATTTAAAACTGGAAATAGATTTTGAATTTAAATTCATAAAAATAAATTCAAATTTAAAAATGAACTTTGAATTTAAACTTCGCTGCTTAAATTTAAATTCAAAAATATGAATTCAAATTTAAAAGCTGATCAATGAATTCAAAGTTCTGAATTTAAATATAGTTACTTCTAATAAAAATGAATTTAAAATAGAAATACTATATACTAGAAGCCTTTGGCTGATTGAGCAGTCCTGATCTAAAGACAAGTTATCCACAATCATTTTTTAAATTCAAAAGTAATTTCCTGAGTTTTGAATTTAAATTTAAAAAATGAGCCTGATTTGAATTTAAAATGGACTTGTGGATAAGTTTTTAAATTTAAAAGCTACAAAATGAATTCAAAAGTGTAGGAATTATGAATTTAAATTTACGCATTGGCGCTTTAATTTTCATCATGAGCTGTTAAGGTAGAAACATAATTCAAAATCTAAATATTTAAGGGTCTTATGCAACGGCTTGCACTTTTTGTTGGTTCTTTGGTTTTAGCTGCTACACAGGCACAGGCAGAACTGATTATTAATGGTCAGCGTGTGACATCAACGGATATATCCTCTGTTCCGAGCAGCCCCGTCAATTATGCGTCCCAAAATAATTTTCAGAATTGTCTTGCCAATTTGCGCAGTCAGGCGATTGCACAAGGCGTAAGTGGTTCAACCTACGATCGTTATACGCAAAATTTAACACCCGATTATTCTGTGATTGAAAAGCTGAATTATCAGCCTGAGTTTTCGACTCCGATCTGGGATTATCTGTCCGGACTGGTGGATGAAGAACGTGTACAACTGGGTCGACAAAAACTGCAGCAACATCGTGAGGTATTAAACCGGATTAGCACAGCCTATGGAGTACCGGCAGAAACCATCGTAGCCGTATGGGGCGTAGAAAGTAATTTTGGTGATATTGCGGGTAGCTATCCTTTATTACAGTCATTGGGCACTTTAAGTTGTGAAGGACGCCGTCAAAGCTATTTCCGTGGCGAGTTTTTTGCAGCCATGCGGATTTTGCAGCGTGGTGATTTAAATGAATCACAATTGAAAGGTTCGTGGGCAGGTGCATTTGGTCATACCCAATTTATGCCGAGTACTTATGAAGAACTGGCCGTGGATTTTGATGGTGATGGCCGCCGTGATTTGGTATCGAGCACCACGGATGCGTTGGCATCTACAGCCAACTTCCTGAAAAAGCGTGGTTGGCAAACTGGTCAGCCGTGGGGCTTTGAAGTCAAAATTCCGGATGGCATGTCGATCAGTGGAGAAAGTCGCCGTAATAAAAAGTCATTAGACAGCTGGATGAATCGTGGTTTGCAGCGTGCCGATGGTACGCCGTTAATTCAAGGTAACCTTTCTGGATCAAGCCAAGCAGGTTTAATGGCACCGGCTGGGGCAAGTGGGCCTGTGTTCTTAGTGTTTAAAAATTTCGATGCAATCTACAGCTATAATGCGGCAGAGAGTTATGCATTAGCGATTGCGCATTTATCCGATCGCTTGCAAGGCAAGGGTGGCTTTAGTACGACATGGCCAACCGATGATCCTGGGACTTCACGTGCGGAACGACGTGAGATTCAACAATTTTTACTTAACCGCGGCTATGACATCGGTAAAGTGGATGGATTAATTGGAGATAAAACCCGTCAAGCCATTCGACAAGAGCAAAATCGACTGGGTTTAAGTCCAACAGGTCGGGCGGGACAGCAGATTTTACGGGCATTTCGTAATGAAAATGCGAAAAATATGATGCGTTAATTCATCAATAATAAAAAGGTCTGCAATTGCAGACCTTTTTTATATGTTTTTGACTCTTAAACCGCAGTGATTGTACCTAAGATACGATAGCCAGCAGCACCCGTCACACTTGGTAAATTTGCACTAAGCTGATTGACAAAGCGCATCGCCAACCAAGCAAAGGCTGTGGCTTCCACCCATGTTGGGCTTAAGCCTAAATCTGCGGTACTTTGCACCGTCCATTCATGTTTACGTAAACGCCAGCGCAGTTGCTCTAATAGGTGCGAATTGTATGCACCACCACCACAGACATAGACTTCACCAGTATCCATATCAGAACGGTAAATGGCTTTTTTAATGGCGCGTGTGGTGAGTTTCATTAAGGTTGCTTGAATGTTTTCTGGCGTATCTTCGAGTTCGTCATATTCGAGATCTCCACGCCAATCGAGAATCTGTTCATCTAACCATTCTAGATTGAAGTCTTCACGACCTGTGCTTTTAGGTGGTTCCTTAGAGAAAAACTCATGCGCTTGTAAGCGGTCGAGCAGACTGCGAATAGGTTGACCATAAGCTGCCCAGTTGCCATTTTCATCATAGGGCTGACCAGTATAACGTTCGCACCAAGCATCCATTAAAATGTTGGCAGGGCCTGTATCAAAGCCATAGACATCTTCAGGTTTGCCTGCAGGTAACATGCTGACATTGGCAATTCCGCCCAAGTTTAAAATCACACGGTGAATAGTATCATGTTGGAAAAGCGCTTGATGAAACGCAGGAACTAAAGGTGCGCCTTGACCGCCTGCAGCCATATCACGGCGGCGGAAGTCTGAAATCACCGGGATTTTAGTGAGTTCGGTGATAATGTTTGGGTCGCCAATTTGTAGGGTAAAACCATGTTCAGGGCGATGACGGATGGTTTGTCCATGCGAGCCAATCGCCTTGATTTGACTACGATCTAGCTCATTCTTCTCGATCAACTCATTGATGCCATGACCGATCATTTGAGCTAAAGCAACGTCTGCCTTACCCATGCGATCAATTTCGTTATCATCAGGCAAGGTGAGGGCCATCAGTTCATCACGAAGGTCTGGGTCAAAGGGAAGTGTGAGCGTCGCATGAATCTCTAAAGGATCAAAAGAAGCAGCAACAATATCGACACCATCCATGCTCGTGCCGGTCATTACCCCAATGTAGATCGCTGTCATGATGATTCTTAAGCCTGCAATGTGCTGAAAAAGTGTTAGTATATCGCACAAATTGTATAACTGATCTATTTGGATTTTGTGATGTCAAATTTCCTGCCGGCTGAAGAACAACTTGCCCTCATCCAACGAGGCACACATGAGATTATTTCTGAAGAAGATCTTCTTAAGAAATTAAAGCAGAATCGCCCATTAAAAATTAAAGCGGGTTTTGACCCGACTGCACCGGACCTGCACCTAGGTCATACAGTTTTAATCAATAAATTAAAAGTATTCCAGGACCTGGGTCATGAAGTGTACTTCCTGATCGGCGACTACACTGCGATGATCGGTGACCCAACGGGTAAGAGCGCAACCCGCCCGCCATTGTCACGTGAGCAGGTGCTAGAAAACGCAAAAACTTATCAAGAACAAGTATTTAAAATTCTTGATCCAAACAAAACCAAAGTCGTGTTTAACTCGGAATGGTTTGCACAAAAAACTGCAGCTGATTTGATTCAATTGGCATCACAACAAACAGTTGCACGTATGTTAGAGCGTGATGACTTCACTAAACGTTATAACAGCCATCAACCGATTGCGATTCACGAATTTTTATATCCATTGGTACAAGGTTATGACTCAGTTGCACTAGAAGCGGATGTAGAGTTAGGTGGTACAGACCAAACCTTTAACTTGCTGATGGGTCGTACATTACAAAGCCGTTATGACCAAGAATCTCAAGTGTGCATTACTGTGCCAATTCTTGAAGGTTTAGACGGCGTAAATAAAATGTCTAAATCTTTGGGTAACTATATTGCTGTATTTGATGCACCGGGTGCGATGTACCAAAAAGTGTTGTCAATGCCAGATGATTTGATCGAACGTTACTTTGACTTATTGAGCTTTAAATCGATTGAAGAAATTCAACAGTTGCTCAAAGAAGTGGCTGATGGCCGTAATCCACAAGAAGTGAAGAAAATTCTTGCACTTGAATTGGTTGAGCGTTTCCATGGCGCAGAAGCTGCGGCAAATGCACACAAAGGTGCAGGCAACTTGATTACTGAAGGCGAACTTCCAGAAGGTACACCAGAAGTGACTATTTCTCGTGGTGCATTTGGTGGTGAGATTTTCATTACTTCTATTTTGCGTGAAGCGGGTTTGACTAAAAATGCTGCTCAAGCAAAAGATGCAATTGGTCGTGGCGCGGTGAAAGTGGATTGGGAAGTGGTTGATGCAGGTTATGCTGTGTCAGAAAACAAAACTTTGATTATCCAAGCGAGCAAAAAAGCGATCGCAAAAGTAACTTTTACCGACTAATAAATTCTTGAATTTTTAGTTAAGTTATTGAATTAAAAGCAGGCTTCGGCCTGCTTTTTTTTACCAATTAATATATTAATAACATAAATAAGCAAATTCAAAAAAAACCTTATAAAAACAACACTTAAATTTTGCCAAATGTGTTGCATTTCTTGAATTTTATGTATAAGATTTATTCATCTAGAGAGATATATACCATCTAGAGGGTACATAACGATAGCTCCACTTTTTATAAGTCTCTTCCCCAAGGGACTCTTTTTTTAGTGAGTTAACAAATAACTATAATAACTACACGATGGATCGACTAAAGATTCAATTCTAAGGGAAAGATTTTGGGAGAGATCTTTCCCTTTTTTATTTGTAAAATTGAGCTATTCCTTTCAAAAATCACATTCATTTCTGTATTAAAGACTTTAATTGCGCCAGAAAAAAAGCCCGATTCAATCGAGCTTTAAAATGTCTTTACTCAGATAGATGTTCATGGAGCTTGGTTTTAGGGCTTAGAGCCAAATTGAATGAAGCTTAATTTAGGTAAAATCCGCTTGACTAAAGTCCCCACTAAAAGTGCGGTAATAATGGTGCCTTCACGTACTCCGATGACTTGATGTAAGACTAGCCAACTGCTGATAACAGCAATACTGACCAAGAGGATGTCGCCATAGGTTTTACAGTTGCCAAAATCAAGGCGATAACGAATAGCAATGGCTTGATAGAGACCTTCTGCGGCCAAGAGGACTAGACTGGCTTTGACCACTAAGCTCACACCTAAAGCGGTAATCAGGCAACTTGCCAAGCAAGCCAGGAGTTGAAGTGGGTAACTTTCTATGCTCCAGCCTTGGGTGAGCCACATTAAACCGTCAATAAATGCACCAAACAAAATTCCCACGGGTAATTGCAGCCACTGTATCCACTGAAAGCGTGATTTTAAGATCAGCATTTGCAGCAGTATCATGACGATGTGCATCAATACTGTTAATGTGCCGACGGTGAGTGGAAAGATATAGCTAAAGCTGTAGGGCACCGAGGAAATAGGGGATGTCCCTAAATTTGAATGTATAGAGAGTACGACACCAAAAGCCAATAATCCTAATCCGCTTAATAGTAAGAATAAGCGTGGAAAAAACTGTGTTGGCATCCTGCACCTAAAAAATAAAAAGAGTGTACGTAAAACGCAGCCTGCACTCTATGCGTCTAAAGCCCAAAAATAGTGGCTTTTTATGACTGTGATCGTTAATAGTGATTATTCAAATAAAATAGGCTGTATTTTTATCAGCAAAAATGACTAAGCATGTAATTAAAATGATTTTTGCAAAAACAGGCCTTATGGAACAATGGTCAAAAATCAAAAAAGAGCAACAACATGGCGTATTACAATACCGATAATCATGATGAACAGATTGATCGAATCTTGAGGTATTTATTTGACTACCAAACTACACAGCATAAAAGAGCATTATTTTGTGAGGCGCAGCAACAATTACATGATTTGGATATCGCAGCACAGTACCAACTATTTGCATTGGTACGAGAACAACTCCCTCGGCGTGCCAAGCTGCTATTTTCTGCCGAGGATTTCAGTGGAAAGCAACAAGTCATCTTGGAAGTCATGCAACATTTAGCATATGAACGTTAAAAGAATGTTGGTAAATATAAAAATGCAAGCTAAAAAATGTCTATGAAGCTTGAATCGGTGTGATGACAGAAAAAAATGATGTGCTTTGAGGAAGAAAAGTAGACTAATGATTAATAAATAATCAAAGTCACTTTTATTAGACTTAAAAGCGCTGAAAAAGATTTGCTAGATATAAGAAATTTACTTAATTAAATATCGACTATTTGCTAAATATTTATAAAAAATGCCTCTGTACACGACAAATTTCATAGGATCCTTGTCCTATCAGGCTTTTTCTTTCTTAAAATTGCTAGCACTTTCTTAAATTCTTCTTTTTTTCCAAAACCAATCAAACGTAGAATAGCCATTTGAACATAGTCCAAACCGTAGCGAAATAAACTTACTGAAAGTCGTCCATGCTTCTTTATTTTTATCGCTTTTTTCCGATCATGTTGCCATTCACCTGTTAAATAGCACCAACAGAAACCGATAGCTAGCACTGCTATCAATTTCTTGACTCGTCTAGGGTCTGTTAAACGAGTATTTTCAAGATTGAATCCACGTCCTTTGAGACAACTAAATAACGTTTCGATTTCCCAGCGTAATGCATAATCACGAATAGCAGAAGCATTAAACATAGGAGAAACAACAAGTAAAAGTTCTCCATCTTCTAATCGTAGCGCACTAATATACAGTTTCACTCGACCAACCCAAATACGTCGTTTACGACATTCAGTTTGACCAACTTGAAGATGACGAAATAAATCACTAATTTTATGATTCTTGGCTAAGTGATTGGTCACAATAAAGTTTTTTTAACACGTATACAGAAGTTAATGTCATTTTCAATTAACTATGTAAACCATTTCTCACCGATAAATTCTCTGTCTGCAAACACATTCACAATACGATCTTTACCAAAAATGGAGATAAAGCGTTGAATCAAAGCAATACGCTCTTTTGTATCTGAATTTCCACGTTTATTGAGCAATGTCCAAACAATAGGTATCGCTATTCCACGATAGACGATGGCTAACATCAAGATATTAATATCTCGTTTTCCCTATTTCCAATTAGTTCTATCCAAAGTTAATTGGACTTTATCGAATGAAAATATATTGAAAATTAACTGAGAAATTTGACGATAATCGAAATACTGATCTGCAAAGAAGCGTTGTATACGTCGATAAAATGATTGTGGTAAGCACTTGATGGGTAAGGCTTTAGATGCAGAAGAAAGATTACATGTCTGTTTTACAATTAATGCAAGCATAATCAGTGTAAAACATTTTGCATGTGACTTGTTCCACTTTAGATATTTGTTTAAGATGAGATGTAACTCATTGAAATGTGTCATCATATTCGTTGTCAGAAAACAAGTACTATGCCATTATTTCAATGAGTTATCTTTTTTTGTCGTGTACAAAGAAAAAATGCTTAAAAAATAGGTAAAAGTGCAATTTTTTTAGCAAAAACGCTTATAAAAAATACATACGTGAAAAATATAGTGAATTGGGGGTTGCAATGATTCTGAAATGCTCTAGAATGCACCCCATACCGACGAGATAGACGGAAACGAACGAAACGCGAAGCGTTGAATTGTTAAGTTTATCGAAGTCCAGCTTCTAGCATTGACGAGATGTTAGAAAGATCATTAAGAGATTATGAAGAACAACTTGTGTGGATTTTTACTGATTGATCGATCGAAATTATTTTCATTGATTAATGGTAGAAAATACTCGAAGTTTATTTGAGCAAATTTTTGTCAGTAATTGATGAGCCAAGATTGGTACCCTTTAAGGTACTATTGATTTTAAACTGAAGAGTTTGATCATGGCTCAGATTGAACGCTGGCGGCAGGCT